>DHFK01000126.1 GCA_002400365.1 Anaerolineales bacterium UBA4826
CCTTCGACTGCGCTCAGGGCAAGCGGTGGCGGTTCATCCGCCAACCATTGCTTCCAGTAGTTGCGCCGAGAGTCCAACACCTCTGGGGTAAGCATCTGCCGTTGCCAGTACGCATAGTCGGCATACTGGATCGGCAGGGCTGGCAACGGGGATGGCTTGCCAACGAGCAAGGCATTGTAGAGCAAGCCCAGTTCTTTCAAAAATATGTCAACGCACGGAAAATCCATGAGAATGTGGTGAGCAACCAATCCCAGGACAAACGTTTCTTCGCCCAGTTGCATCAGCATAACGCGCCATAGTGGGGCGGTCGCAAGATCAAACGGGCGTTGCGCCTCTTCTTCCGCTCGGCTTTCAATTTCCTTCGATGGCTCTGGCGCATTTCGCAAATCCACCAGCGACAGAGTCACCTGCAAGTCCGGCGCAATCACTTGGACCGGCGAATCGTTNNAGGTGCGTAGGATTTCGTGGCGGCGCATCATCTCATCCAAACTCGCGCGCAACACTGCCACATCGAGTTTTCCGTCAAGGCGACAGTAGAAATCGAAATTGCGTACAAGCCCGTCGGGGTGTAATTGGGCGTCTTGCCAAAACCGCTGTTGCGGAAGCGCGAGTGGGATGTCTCGGTCGCGCGCGACGGGCTGGAGTTCAGCCGATACCTTCGGGCTTGGCGTGGTATGCCCATTGAATACCAATTCCACCACGCGGTTCGTCAACAACTCGATGGTTGGATATTCGAGCGCGCTCGTCGCTGGAAGTGAGACGCCCAAACGATTCGACAAACGATTCGCCAGTTGGATCGCCATCAGCGAAGTCATACCCAGTTCGACAAAGCGTTGCGAATCGGCGGGCACCATCCCGACGACCACGCTCATCTCCGCTTGAATGTGCGCCTTGAGCAATCCGTATCGCTCTTCGGCAGGTGCGGCGAATAATTGCCGCCTCACCGAGAGCGGGACTGGGTTCGGCGCGGTCGCGCGCAGCATCTCGCTCAAGAGCGGCATCTCGTGCTCGGCGGGAAGTTGCCGTCGGAATTTCGCCCAGGTATACGGCAGCACCGCGACTTGGGGTGCCGTCCCTCGCATCAACTCGCCCAAGATTTCGACGCCGGCTTGCGGCGAAAACGATTCGAGTTCTCCGCGCCGCGCCATTTCTGCGGCCATCCCCACCTCGGCCCATGCGCCCCAATTGATGCTCAAGCCCGGCAAGCCCATCACGCGCCGCTGATGAACGAGCGCATCGAGAAATACGTTCGCCGCGACATAATTCACCCACGCCCCATTTCCCAACACTGCCGCGCCGGACGAAAAGCACACGAAAAAGTCGAGTGGCACATTCTGAGTGAGCGTATGCAGATACCAACTGCCCTGCACTTTGGGCGCCATCGCGCGCTCGAACCGTTCGATGGTCTGGTCAACCAAAAGCCCATAGTCCATGACGCCCGCCGCGTGGATAATTCCCTTGAGCGGCGCAAGCGTTTGACTCGCAGCGAGCATCCGCACCACGTCGTCGTGCTTGCTCACATCGCCCCGCACGACCTGCGCCTTTGCCCCAGTGCTTTCCAGCGCCGCGATTACCTGTTGAGCGGATTCGCTTGCTCCGCTCCGCCCGACGAGCGTGAGATAGCGCGCGCCTTGCGCGACCAACCATTTGGCTACTTCCAGACCCAGACCGCCCAGTCCGCCCGTAATTAGATAACTACCCTCCGTGCTGATGAGTAGCGGACGTTTCTCTATTTCACGATGGCGCACGAGCCGCGCGACATGTCGTTCGCCGTGACGTAGCGCGATTTGGTTCTCGCCGTCGGCAAACCAGATTTCCTCAAAGAGCCGCTCGGCGTTCGTGGTCTCCTCCAAGTCAACACAGGTGCAATGCAATTCCGAATGTTCCCAAACGATGGTGCGTCCCAAGCCCCATAGCGGCGCTTGCGCGAGTTGAAGCGCGTGCGCGCCATCTGCCACTGCGCCTTGCGTGACAAACCACAGGCGTGGATGCGCGCCCGATTGGATGATTTGCTGCGTCAGGTGCAACGCTTGGGCGTACAGGTCGCGCACGGTGTCAGGCACGTCTTGTTGAGTCATCATGCCGTTCGCNNGTTGGAAGTTGGGATTTGGGATTTGATGAGCGTGCATTGCTCCCCCTGCTTTTCCAACCGCGCCGCCAACTCTGCACCGATGCCTTTGCGGTCGGCGAGAATCAGCCAACTGCCGCGCTCTTTGGCATAGACGGATTGTTCTGCGCGTTTCGACGCTTGCCAATCAACTCGATACAGCCAATCAGCGTGGGCGCGCTTTCCCAGCAACGCGTTACGACTGACCGACCAGAGCGACAAACCCGCCAATTGCGCCACGCGCGTGCCGCGCTCGTCAAACAAGTCATAATCAATTCGCATCGTCTGGCGGCTATTTTCAGAATCATTACTTTTGCCTTCTGCTCCTTCGCCTTCGCTCAGGACATGCTTTCGCCCTTCAACTTTCGCATAACACCACAAATTCGTATATCCCTCGCCGTTCGTTCGTTCCGCCGGATGACATTTCTCAAAGTGTCCACTTTCCAATTCAACCGGCATGTAAACTTGTCCCGGCGCGTTGGGTAAAACGCTCAAGCCCACTTGACCGCAAGCGTCTGACAAGGCAGGGTGCAGTGTGTAATCACGCGCTTGCGCGACCAACGCATCGGGCAAACGAATGTGACCCAACGCTTCGCCGTCGCCGTGGAAAAGTTTTTCAATCCCTTGGAAAGCAGGCCCATAGTCAAGCCCGTCTTCCCGCCACTGTTGGTAGCGGCTGGCGACATCATCGGGCGATTGACAACGCGCTTGCGCACTCGCCAGGTCTGCGTGAGATGATGCTTGACTGATAGACGATGGCACGATGTTTCCAGAGGCGTGGAGGGTCCAAGAAAAATCATTCGCGCGACTGAAAACTTGCCAGCCATAGCCCGCCTCTGACGGAGTGAGAACCATCTGCACCGTCGTTTCGTGCAAATCGTCATCCGGCACGCCGAGCGTCATTGCTTGCTGAATCGAAACCTTCTCGACCGCGAAAGCTGTCCTGAGCGCAGTCGAAGGACCTGTCCTGAGCCCTTCCTTCGTCAGGGTGAACNNCGAAGGGTTGGAATTCTTGAAGACAATACTCCCCGCCGCCAATGCCATTTCCAGATATGCCGTCGTCGGCAGAACCGCCTGTTCATGCACGCGATGGTCGAACAGATAGGGCTGTAACTTGGGACTGAGGGTGGACTCGAACGCAATCTCCCCGTTCTTGAACGCGGCGGACTGAATCTGGCGATGGAGCAACGGATGCAACACCTGTCCTTCGTTCCTCAGGCCCGCCCTGAGCGTAGTCGAAGGGATGACATTGCTTTGCGCTAAAGACGTTTGCCGCGCGCGCGTCTCGTCCAAGTCAATCCAGTAGCGCTTGCGTTGGAACGGATAGGTTGGCAAGACGACTTTGCGGCGAGAGTAATCGCGGTCAAAGCCAGCCCAGTCCACCGATGCGCCGCGCGTATATGACGCGGCGAGACTCGAAAGCATCTGCTGCCAATCCTCGCCTTTGCGGCGCAGGGAGGGCAACCACAGTTTGTTTTTTGCGTCCGCCAAACATTGCTGACCCAGGACAACCAACGTCGGTTGCGGACCGATTTCGATGAACGCATCAATGCCCAACGATGCCAGGGTTTCCATTCCCGCCGCAAAGCGAACTGGCTCGCGCAAATGCCGTCGCCAATATTCGGATGTCGTCATCACATCATTCGCAACTTGACCCGTCACATTCGATACGACCTTGATGCGCGGCGCATTGCGCGTTACGCTCTTGACCACCGATTCAAACTCGTCCAGCACCGAGTCCATCAATGGCGAATGGGATGCGACGAAAATCTTGAGCGCGCGCGTTTCGATGCCCGCCGCGCGCAACGCCGCGATAGCCGATTGAACCCCAGGCCGCGTGCCGGAGAGGACGACATTGCGTGGCGCGTTGATGACGGCGACCGAAACATCCGCCGCGAATGGCTCAAGGACTGTGGCGACGCGCGATTCTTCCGCCAACGCCGCGACCATCTGCCCTTCAACCGACCGGGTTTGAATGAGGCGACCGCGTTCCGCGATGAGCCGCAAACCATCTTCCAAACTAAACACGCCTGCCACACACGCCGCCGCATACTCGCCCATACTGTGACCGATAACCACGTCGGGTCGAATGCCCCAGGATTGCCACAACTCGGCNNATTTCCAGTAGGGGCGGGGTCTCCCCGCCCTTGTCCATCGAGCGGGATGACCCCGCCCCTACCCCCGCGCGCAAAATTTCATCGCACCGATTCAGCGTCTCGCGGAACCTGGGTTGTGTTTCGTACAGTTGCCGCGCCATTCCCGCGTATTGCGATCCTTGCCCCGCAAAGAGAAATGCGACTTGACGATTGGGCGCGACCTTGCCTGCAATCCATCGTTCCGATGTTTGTCCATTTGCAAACGCCGCCAACTGCTCGCGCAATGCTTCCTGCGATTCGACGACGAGCGCCAAGCGATTTTGAAAATGCGCGCGCCCCGTATTCGCCGTAAAGCAAACATCCGCCAACGATGCTTGCGGATTTGCGGCAAGAAAATCAGCGTATCGCTTTGCCAAGTCGCGCAACGCATTTGGATTTTCCTGGCTTTCATCTTTCGACGAAAGACAAAGCAGATGGTACGGACGCTCAACGGCTGGTGTCACACCTGCCCTTGCGGGCGGTGCAAGGGTTGCGAGGAGCGTCCTGAGCGGAGCAGCGCTTTTTGCTGCGGAGTCGAAGGATTGCGACGAAGCAATCTCCGAGCCGGTTGGGGATTGCTTCGCCCCTGCGGGGCTTGCAATGACAGGGCGCGCCTCTTCGACAATCACGTGGACGTTGGTGCCGGTCATTCCAAATGAACTCACACCCGCGAGTCGCGTTGCGCCCCCATCGCGCGCAAGCCACGGTGTTCGCTGAGTCGGCACAACCATCGGAAGCGCTTGCCAGGGAATGTGCGGATTGAGTTCGGTCAAGTGAAGCGAGGGCGGAATCTCGCCGTGTTGAAGCGAGAGCACCACCTTTATCAACGCGGCAACTCCCGCCGCCGAATCAGCATGCCCGATATTCGTTTTGACTGAACCCAGCATCAACGGCGACTGGCGTTCTTGACCCAAGACATTCGCCAATGCCATCACTTCAATCGGGTCGCCCAATGGCGTACCGGTGCCGTGGGTTTCGACAAACTGAATTTGATCGCCGGTGACGCGAGCGTTCTTCAGCGCTTCGCGCAACATCGCTTCCTGCGCCAAACCATTCGGCGCGGTGATGCCGTTGCTCGCGCCATCGTGGTTGACCGCCGAGCCGCGAATCAACGCGAGAATAGGGTCGCCATCGCGGAGCGCATCCGGATAGCGTTTCAGGACGACCATGCCGCATCCTTCGCCGCGTCCAAAACCATTCGCCTTGGCATCAAACGTTTTGCATCGTCCATCGGGCGCGAGGGCTTTCATACTGCACAGCGTAATGGTTTGATGCGGAGACATCAACAACGATACGCCGCCCGCCAGAGCCAGGTGACATTCCTGGTTCCGCAACGCTTGGCAAGCCAGGTGCACCCCCAACAAAGAAGAAGAACACGCCGTATCAATTTGCATGGTTGGTCCGTGCAACCCCAGGACAAAAGACAGACGCCCCGCTGTCAATCCGCGCAAACTGCTGAGCAAGCGATACGCATCCAGCCGATCTGCCACATCGCCGTATAATCGCGGCGCGGCATAATCATCCAAATACGCGCCGATGAAAACGCCCGTTTGGCTATCGAATAATTGATCCGCCGCAATGCCCGCGTACTCCAATGCTTCCCAGGTTACTTCGAGCAACAATCGCTGTTGCGGGTCCAGAGCATCCGCTTCCAACGGAGTAATTCCAAAGAACCGCGGATCGAATTGGTCAATGCCTTGAATAAAGCTGCCGGCGCGGACATAGATCTTGCCAGGCGTATCTGGGTTGGGATCGTAATACTTGGCGGCATCCCAGCGCGAACCGGGAATATCCCCTGCCGCATCAATGCCGTCGCGCAGCAAATTCCAAAACGCCGCCGGGGTGTCTGCGCCGCCAGGGAAACGACAGCCCATCCCAATAATGGCAATCGGTTCGTTCGCCGCGCGCTCGACCTGCTCAAGCCGCGCGCGCAGGTCCTGAATTGTTCTCAGCGCATTTTCCAATAAAGCACGATGGTCACTCATTGGATCTTGCCTTTTGCTAGATCAATTTCAGTCGCCAGCATTTTTGCCAATTCATCATCCGATAACCCAGTCAAATCGGTTTTCTCTGTGGCTGATTTGAGACTCGCGGAGGATGACGCGCCGTCATTTTGCAAATGCCGCGTCAGCGCATCAATCGTCGGAAAATTCCAAACGAGGAGCGGCGAGATGGAACGTCCCGACCAGTGCGCAAGATCCAACGCGAAACTCACCGCCATTAGCGAAGTGAAACCATATTCGACAAACGGGCGATGGGTCTCGATGATATTTGGATCAAGCGCAAGTTTTCGCGCGAGCCATTCGATAACCCAGTTTTGGACAGACTCGCGGGACAAGGGTTGAACTGGCTTGGGCGATTCGTCGGCGGGCAAACTGGCTTGGAATTGCTCGCGCAATATCTGTTTGAGCACGCGCGCATTAGGCGCTGGAGGCAGCCAAGCGACAAACTCGACACCCTTGGGCACTTTGAAATCTGCCATACGCTGTTCGCAAAAAACCATCACCTCTTCGGCGGTCATTTGCGTACCTGGCTTGAGCACGATACTGGCGCGCACTTGCTCGCACATCACCGCATCGGGCACGCCATAGATTGCCGCCTCGGCAATCGCTGGGTGCTGGCACAAAACTTGTTCTACTTCGGCGCCGTACACCTTGTGCCCAGCCACATTCACCATGTCTTTAAGATAGCCCTCAAAGTAAAAATAGCCATCTTCATCCATGCGCCCCAGATCACCCGTATGCAACCATCCATCGCGCAAGGCAATCCGCGTGTCGGCAGGACGATTCCAGTATCCCAGCATAACGTGAGGTCCGCGAACAACAATTTCACCCACTGTGCCAGTTTCGACTGGGTGACCTTGTTCGTCAACCACTTGCATTTCCACACCTTCAACCGGCGTGCCAATCGAACCCGGTTTGGGTTTGATAAAATGGTTGAAGGTGTTTGCGGATGCTTCGGTCATGCCGTGCAAGTCACTAATCATCACACCAAATTTTTCATGCCACTTGGTCACTAGATCCACCGGCAAAGGCGCCGCGGCAGAAATATATAATCGCACCGAACGCATTTGCTCGGCAGACGCTTTGTCGAACAAGATGGTAAAGATCGTCGGCACGCCAAAGAAAACGGTGACGCCATCCTCGACAATGGATTTAAGAATTTTGGCACTACCATAGTCACGATGCAAAACGAGCGTTGCGCCAGCATCAAAGCAAGGGAGGAACGCCGTATTTTGCGCGAACTTGTAGAACGCAGACAAAAAGAGCAGGACACGATCATCGGAATGCAAGCGAAAGGTGTATGTGCAAACCCGCATATTCGAAATGGCATTGGCGTGCGAAAGCGTTGCGCCTTTAGGAACCCCGCCCGTCGCCGTGGTGTACAAAATTGTGGCGGGATCATTCGGCGCGCAAGCGACCGCTTGTGCGATTGGCGATGCGTTCGCCATCAATTCGCGCAGATTATTTTCGACGATGAGAATGTGCTTTAACTGCGAGCATTTTTCGGCGCACACGTTGGCGCGTAACTCGGCCGTGGTCACCAATACCGACGCGCCGCTATCGTCGAGCAAATACTGGGTTTCGTCCGCTTTGTACGCCGTGTTGATGCACACGGCGATTGCGCCGATTTTCTGAATGCCGAAATAGACGCCCACGAATTCAGGAATGTTCGGCATCAACATCGCCACGCGGTCACCGCGCGCAACTCCCAGGTTCGTCAAACTATTCGCCACGCGATTGCTCATTTCATCGAGTTCGCGGTACGTAAACGATTGACCTTCGAAAATCAGCGCGGGCTTGTCCGGAAAAAGCCGCCGACTGCGTTCCAGAATTTGAGCGATATTCATAAAGCAACCAAATTTTTTCTTCCGCTAATCTGCGCGAACACCTGCCCTTGCGGGCGGTGCAAGGGTCTACGCTAATTTTTTTCTTTTCCATTCGCGAAGATTGGCGTAGACGTTGCCCTGAGCCCGGCGAAGGGTTCGCGGACAGGAACGTCTTCTCCCGGTTCCCACCGGTGCAATTCAACGCGCACACCTTGCCCCTGCACCGCTACCGCGCCGACGTACTCCTCCGCCGGCGAAACTTCCGCCAGCGACCAGCGCATCACCTCAGCCGGGTCCAGCCGATTCGCGAGCAGCGCCGCCGGCTCGCCCGGCTTCAACGATACATCGAACGCGTTGAGCGGCATCCGCAGCCCGTTGCCGCGCGCTTTGACGTATGCCTCTTTGCGCGTCCAGCAGTTGAAAAAACCGCGGAGACGTTCGTCTGGCTTGAGCGCAAACAACGCAATCTGCTCGACGAGCGAGAAACTTGATGCCGCAACCTGCGCCAAATCCGGCATTGGTCGCAGATGCTCGACATCTACGCCAACTGGGCGTCCGCGCGTGATCGCGCACAGAACGAGTTCCTCCGAGTGCGTCAGATTGAACTCCAAGTCTGTTGGTGGATCCGCAACTCGGGGCTTGCCGTGCAACGAGTACTGAAACTTGATCTCCTGCGGTTGCCGGTCTACGTACTGCGCCAGAATGTGCCGGAGCATTCCCCGTGCCAGAATGAATCGGCGCCGGTCGCGCGCGAAATGAAACCGCGCCGCGCGCGCTTGCTCATCGGCGGACAATACATCGCCAACCGACTCGGGCTGGTTCAGCGTGCTCCACCAGAGGTGTACTTCGCTGGTCACTTGTCCCCCGTCACTCGTCATCTTCTCAATACTGCACGAACTTGCGGTAGCGCTGGGCAAGCGCAATCCATCTCCGAACGGTTTTCAAAGTCGGTGGGTTGGTGGTCAGGTTACGCGCCGCGTTTGCCTCCAGCAATCTGGTGTGGAGCATGCGTGCCGTGCGCCCTTTCAGTTCCTTGAGCGTGTCCACGCCGGCGAGTTCCAGCCAGTCGCCATAGACGCCGGCGAGGTCCTTGATGCGAGAAAGGTCGGCGCGATTTGCCAATTCCACAATCACTGCTTTGTGAATGCCGGTGGCTTGAGACAATTCCTCGCGGCGCTCGGCGGTCAACGCCGCTTCCAAGAACTGCCCTGCCGTGTTCAAACCTCTGGCTTTGAACTTGGCTTCGCGCTCGGGCGTCACGCCTTTGAGTTTTCCGATTGCGAGTGCCATCGCGTCCTCCACGAAATCTGATTGGGATTAGAGACCAAGACCTGTCAGAGGTTGTTTCACAATTCACCACACACTTGCCCTAGCGGGAACGCAAGTGCTAGGGAAGACACGAAGGCACAAAGATTGGACGCAATCGGCAGAAGAATTGCGCCATTCCTTCGAGTCTTTGTGGTAGGAATTTGTATTGGCTAGAGCAGGTCTCAGAACCCTGACAGGTCTCGCGCGCGCTAGACTTGTGGCTTGCCAAAGGGCCACCACGTCAACGTGTCAATCGCCTGGCTGACGTTGGGATCGCTCAGGACGGCTTGCGCTTGTTGCGTGAGCCCCTGCGCGGCAGAGCCGACCGCGCTCCCCGCGCTCGCAAGCCCAGACTGGATACTCTGCATCACCTCTTCCAGGGTGATGCCGGCTTTGAGATTCGTTTGCACTTGCATACATCACCTCATGCGGTTGCCTCTTTGCGCCGCGGGTTCGTTGCCGGCGCGGGTGCCTCCGTTTGCGCCGGCGCTTCAGCCGAGGGAGTCGGCGCGGCGGGCGTGGGCGCTGGGGCGGCAGCGGTTCCGCCATTACCTACCCCGGCGACTTGGCGCAGGACGGCGCGGAACGCGGCGGGATGTTCGTCCGCGACCTTGCGGATGATGCTCGCCGCTTGCTCCAACCGTTCTGGCTCGGACGCGAGATACAGTTCGGGCGGGACGATCACCAACTCGCGTTGAATCAGCGCTTGGTGCAACTGTTGCCCGAACGCCTTGTGCTGCTTGGGGTTGGCGAGCCACGCCTGGTACGCTAAAAAAGAGGAGACATCCTGCTGCACGTTGTTCGCGCGCCACGTGGCGAGACTGTAGAGCAGCACTGCGTCCTCCACTGCCTGCTTGAGTTCCGGCTCGCGGCTCACCTTCGGGTCCGTCAGCCACGCGAGGTCAAAGTTCAGCGTGGCGCAGAACCGCGCGACGCGTTCGGTAAAGCGCTCCAGTTCCTTGTCCGAAAGCCCGCTCAGCCAGAGCGCAAAACCCTCTGCGGAAGCCGGCAGACTGCCGTACAACTCGACGCGCTTGGCGGGCGCGGCGTCCACGACCCACTGCTTGAATTGCTTTGCCAGTTCCCGCGTGTCGCTGCGAAACTTGAATCGCCCGCGCAAGCCCTGATACATCTGCCCCGCCCGGGCCGTCGCGTCCTTGGACATCTGACTTGCCTTGCCTGTGGCTTGCTTGGAAAACTCACCCGCCCGGGCAGTGGCTTGCTTGGATGCCTCGCTGGCCTTGCCCGTCCATGTCGAGGTGTCCGGCGGTTTGGGCGCCCAACCTGGTTTGAAGACAAACCAGAGGACCGCCACGACGACCAATGCGACTAGAAGAATGTACATTGCTACTCCCCTTTCTTTTTTGGTAACCGTTCATCCTGGCGAAGGTTCGCAACCTTCGCTTTGAGCGCGGCGAGAACGCCCGATGGCGTGTGGAGATTTCTCCTCGCTCTGCTCGTCGAAATGACAAGGGTGCGTAGGGTGAGACAATGAAAGAATCGGATCACCTCCTTGTTGGTGTGCCCGTCGGCGTGGGCGTTGCCGCGCCTGCCGCCACACGGGTCGGCGTTGAAGTTGCCGTAGGAGTCGGCATGCTTGTCGGCGTTTGGGTTGTTGTTCGCGCGGGCGCGCCAGTTGAAACGTCGGTTCGGAGACCGGGCGGGCGACCGGCGCCGGCTAGCGCGGCGATCTCTCCTGCGCCAAGCGCGCGGTAGTACAACCCCACCTCGTCCACCTGACCGGCAAAGAACCCGACCCACACCCCGCTGTCCTTGTCGCGCCCGATTTCCAGTGATCCGCTGTCATAGCCAATCGTAAAGCCGGCGCCGAGGGCCTGCTTTGCCACTTGAACGCCATTGAGGTACAGCAGCCCCGTTTTGCTCGAGTGGTCGAAGGTGAAAGCGATGTGGTACCACGTACCCGCCGTGGGGGTCCAGTTGAAAGCGGTGTATGCGCCAAACGCAGAAGCCCCACCTACGACGCCGCGCAACTGGTGATCCCCCGGATCGTAGAACAACTGATATGAATCGTACATCCCAGAGCCAACCGACTTGGCTATCAGTGACTGACCGATCGTCGGCACCGATCGCCACCGGAACCAGCCCGCCAGCGTGAGCGATGTTGGGCGCAAGGAGGGCGAGTCCGGGATGCTCACCGCGCGATTGGCGCCATCGAACTCTAGCGCCCAGCGATTGCCGACCACGGGCGGCAGAGTAGAGTTCTCCCAAGTTGGCGCGTTCACCAGGGTGCCGGTATTACCCAGGCTGGTCGAATCGTGGGCGAGGTTGCCCGTCCCTTCATCGAAATTCCAGTAACCTGCAAAGGCAACGCTAGGCGTTGGGGTTGGCGTGTTGGTTGGCGTAGGGGTCGGCGTGTTGGTTGGCGTCGGCGTGTTGGTTGGCGTCGGCGTTGGCGTTGGCGTTGGCGTTGGCGTNNGTCTCTAAGCGTCGCGCCCGCCATATTCGCCCCGCGCATATCCGCGCCGGTGAAACGCGCGCCCACCACATACGCGCCCTCCCAATTCGTGCCGCTCAGAAAAGCCCCGCCCAGTCGCGCTGTGATAAAGAGATCCCCTTTGGCGGTCTTGACGACGCTAGCCATAGTCGCATGACTGAGATTCGCATCCTTGAGCACCGCGCCGCTCAAGGAGGCATTAGCCAGAAAGGCGCGCGACAGATTCGTTTTCTCCATAGTTGCCCCGCTCAAGCGCGCGTCGCGCAGATTCGCGCCGCTCAAGTCCGCGCGCGACAGGGCTGCGCCCAGGAGCGTCGCCCCCTGGAGGTTTGCCCCACTCAATTGCACGTCTTCCATCAAGGCGCCGTCAACGACGGCATTGACCAGCGTTGCGCCGGACAGGTTCGCCTTGTTCAAGCCCGTCGCCCCGAGGCGCGCATTGGTCAGATTGGCGCCGCTCAAATCCGCCCCAACCAAATCCGCGCCGCGCAGGTCTGTGCCGATCATTTGGTTGCCTGCCAGCCGCACACCGCTCAAATCCGCGCCAACCAACCGCGTCTGGTTTAGGATCGCCGCCGTCAATTTCGTCTCTTTGAGCACTACCCGCGTCAGCACTGCGCCGGTCAAGTCCGCGCCCTGCAAGTCCGCGCCGGTGAGGTCGGTGCCAACCAAGCGCGCGTTTTTCAGATTCGCGCCAACCAGGATCGCTCCCCGCAAGTTGGCGCCGGTCAGAGTCGCCTCACTCAGATCCGCGCCGTTCAGATTCGCTTCTGAGAGGTCTGCGCCGGTCAGGTTCGAACGATTGAGACGCGCTTTGTTGAGCGCGGCGTGGCTGAAATTCGAGCGGCTCAGGTCGCGCGCGCTCAGATTCTCGCCACTACATTTGGGGGGACAGTCGCCCGCCGATCCACCAGCGCAGCCCGCCAGAGACACCATCAGGACGACAAAGACTGACGCCCGCGTGACCCAGTTTTGGTTTGGAATCATTGCGTTCCTCCGTCGGCTTTGGAAGATAGAAGCTGAAAGTTGGATGTTGGACGATCACCTTGCCTAGCAGGTTGTCGGAGAGGCAGAGCAGAAATCCCGTTTTCTGGTTAGAACGTCAAAGAATGACGCGGAAATNNAGCGTCTCCGACAGACTGCTACTAGCCACCTTCCAATCTCCAACCTCTAATCTCCAATCTCCAACCTCTAATCTCCGATCTCCAACTCTATCACTCCTGCAAGTTCGCTTCGGGTGGTATTTGGAACCCCTCGGGCCACTGGGTGTTCTTGTCGTAGCGCGCGCCATTCAGATCGGTGTTCCGATTGAGGGGAGTGCGCTTGGCGATGTTCAGCGACATGATCTTGGGATCGAGAGCCGAATCGCCCAGATCGAGCGGCTCGGAGTAGACGAGCCGCGCGCCGGTGAGATCCGCACCACGCAGATCCGCGCCGTTCAGACTGGCGCCCACTAGAAATGCGCCGCGCAGTTGTGCCTTGTTCAAGTTCGCCCCTGCTAGATTCGCGCCGTAGAGACTTGCGCCGTTCAGGTTCCCGTTCTGCAGATTCACGCCGCCCAAGTTCGCCAGGTTCAACCACGCGCCGGCGAGATTAGCGTTCAGCATCAGGGCGCCGCCGAGATCTGCTCCGCTCAAGTTATTCCCGTAGAAAGTGCTATCGCTCAAGTTGGCGGCGCTGAGCATCGCACCCGAAAAGTTGACCCCGCCCGTCTCGCTGCCGCTAATGTCAATCCCATTCATCAGGGCGTCGCTCAGATTGGTATTCCACAGCTCGGCGCCGGTCAACTTTGCCCCCGTCAGGTTGGCGCCTCGCAAATCGGCGCCCCACAAGATTGCTTTCTGCAAATTCGCGTTGCCGAGATTGGCTTTTTGCAGGTCAGTGCCAATCAACCGCGCGTCCGCCAATTTTGCATCACGCAAATTGGCTTCTGCCAAGACTGCGCCGCTGAGGTCTGCCTCGGTCAAATTCACGCCGCGCATCTGCGCTTTTTTTAGATTCGCTTCGGTCAGGATCGCCTTGCTCAAATTGGCGCCGCTCAGGTCTTTGCCAGCCAGGTTCGCCTCGATGCAAGTCGGCGGGCAACCGGCTGGCAATGGCGAGGCGCACGCGGTGAGCAGGATGCCACCGAGCAGGATCAAGATTGGAATTCTGTTCATCGCAATCTCCTCTCTCGACCTGTCATTGCGAGGAGCGGTTTGTGCGGTTGCGAGGCACGAAGCAAAGCAATCCCCAACGAGCGAGGTGGACGCCCAGAGGGCGGCTTCGCTCCGCTCGCAATGACAGGCGGAGTAGTTACCACCTCACGGTCGCCGCGTCGGCGCGGGCGTAGGACGATTGTTCGCCGGAGTGCTGGGAGCCGAAACGGTCGCCGTCACCGGCTGCGTGGCGCGCACGGTCGGCGCGGGCGTCGCCGCCAGGGCTTGATCTTCAAACGTCGGCAGCGGCAGGATGTACTGCCCGGTGCTGGGCACCAGCATGGCTCGCAGCGCGGGCGCGAGTTTCTCGATGTATTGGTAGGTCAAGAGATTCTTGTCTTTGGCGAGCGCATCGGCGATCATTTTCAGGGCGTCCGACTGCGCTTGCGCCTTCGTGCGCGTGGCGTCCGCTTCGCCTTGCGCCAACTTGCGCATCTGCTCGGCTTGATACTCCGCCGCCATCTTGTTCTGCAACGCGATCTGCTTTTGCTCGACCGATGCCGCATATTCCGGCGAGAAGGCGATATTGCGGAGAATGAACCGATCGAGCACGAGACCCTTTTCTTGAAAGACCACACGAACTTGTTTGTCCAGATCGCGCTCCAGGTCCAGACGCTTGTAACTGTTCACCTCGTCCACCGTGTATTGCGAGACCTGGGTGCGGACGAGACCGCGCACGACCGGGCGCACGAAATCCTCCATGTAGCGGCCCTGCCATTCGATGTGGATGCGGATCACCTCTTCCGGATCAATCTGGAAGATGATGGAACTGTCCAGCGAAACTTCCTGTCCGTCCGAGGTGCGCGCCAGGATGGAATCGTCGCCTGCCTTTTGCCCCTCGGTCGGCTTGGACGCCATCGTGTAGGTCTGCCAGAAGATCGGATAAATCGTGACCTCTTCGGCAAACGGCACGATCCAGCGCAAGCCGGAGCGTAGCGGACGGTCGCGGTACCCGTCCGGCGAGATGAGCGAGACGACGACGCCGACTTGCTGCGGTTCGACGAACAAGACACTGCGATAGAGCAAGGTGATCCCGATGGCGATCAGCAATAGCACCAGGGTTGCTCGCGTGAGCAGTCCACGCAGCGCCGCGCCCAGTCCGCGCACGCGCGCCGTTCGCCAGAGGTACAGAACCACCGCGACGGCGTAAATGATCCAGATGGACCAGGTGAGAATCGTCAAGATCTGTTGAAGCAACATAGGTGTCCTTTCTCGCCTCACCTCACCCCCCCGCCCCCTTGCCCCCTCCCCCCCCTCCCGAACCCAA
>DHFK01000073.1 GCA_002400365.1 Anaerolineales bacterium UBA4826
TGCCACACGCCATACGCCATGTGCCATTTGCCATTCGCCATCTGCTGTCACCCCCGCGCCAGCGCGATGACGATGATCAGCGCAGACAGCAACCAGCGATAGTACACAAAAATGTCGGTTGAATTCTTTTGCAAAAAGCGCAAGAGGAATTTAATGCAGAGGTAGCCGCTGATCGCCGCCGCGAGAAAGCCGACGGCAAAGAGAGTCAATTCCGACGAACCGAGCGCGCCGCGCCTTAGTTCGCCGTAGACATCGAACAGGCTCTTCGCGCCCGCGCCGGCGATGATCGGCGCGGAGAGGAGGAACGAAAAGCGCGCGGCGGCTTCGCGCTCGAATCCCAGCGCCAAGCCCGCGGTGATCGTCGCGCCGGAACGCGACACGCCGGGGAAAATCGCCAGCGCCTGCGCGAGTCCGACGACGATCGCGTCCTTGAGCGATAGCGTTGCCATGCCGCGCACGTGCCGCGCGATACGTTCCACGATAAACAGCGCCGCGCCGAGCAAAGCAATAATGACGCCCATCGCGATCATCGCGTCGGCGCGATGCGCGGAGTTGGGCTGATGAAACAATTCCTCGAGCTTGCTCTCCGCCAGCACGCCGGCGATGCCGCCGGGAACACAGCCGATAACCAACAGCCATGCCAGGCGGCGATCGAGATCATCGCCAATCTTGCGCTCGACAATGCTGGCGATGCCGGCGCGGATCACGCGCACCCAGTCCGCCGCAAAGAACCAGAGCAGCGCGATCAGCGTGCCCAGATGCAGCGCGACGTCAAACGCGAGACCGGGATCGTCCCAGCCGAACAGCCACGGAACGATAATGAGATGCGCGGAACTGGAAATCGGTATGAACTCGGTCAGTCCCTGGACGATGCCGAGGATGAGGGCTTGGAGAATGTTCAAGAGGTTGCTCCTTTGGGATGGAGATTGGAGATTGGAGATTAGAGATTGGAGATTAGGAATCTCCAATCTCTAATCTCTATCCTCGCGTGAGGTAACGATACAACAATTGCAGCGCCGCGTCCGCGCTCTGCTCTTTGTTTTGGATGCGGTCGCCTTTCCAAATGTGCTTTTCAATGATGAGGTCGCCTGCGCTTGCGAGCGCGATGTACGTCAGTCCCACCGGCTTTTCCGGCGTGCCGCCGCCAGGTCCCGCAATCCCGGTGATCGCCAATCCCAGCGTGCTGGAAAACCTCTCGCGCACGCCGCGCGCCATTGCGGTTACGGTTTCCTCGCTGACCGCGCCGAAACGATTGAGCGTATCCCACGACACGCCCAGCGCCGCGACCTTGGCTTGATACGCGTACGCGATCACCGACGCAATCACGTACGCCGAACTCCCCGGCACATTCGTCAAGCGATGCGTAATCAATCCGCCGGTGCATGACTCGGCGACGGCAAGCGTCTGCTTACGCGCGCTGAGCAGTTTGCCGACGGCGACTTCGCGTGGCTCGTGTGTAGGCACGTTCATCGCGCGGCATTATATCAGAGGTAAGACAGGGTGACAAGGTGACACGGTGACACTTCCCATCACACGTTGACGGCGTACCCGCTTGGGGTTATAATTGTCCCCGGAGAAAAAGGACTATGATGCGATTTGACCGATTTACCGAACGCGCGCAGGACGCCTTTGCGCGCGCCCACGAAATCATTCAACGTTACCGCCACTCCCAACTCGACGCCGAACACCTGCTGCTCGCGTTGATCGAACAAACCGGCGGCGCGGTGCAAGGCATTCTCGATCGCGCCAGCGTTGACGTCGAACTGCTGCGTCAGCGCATAGACGAAAATCTGCAAAGCAACACCAGTCCGCGATCCTATTATCCCTACGGGGGCGGCGGGCAAGCCCAGGTCTATATCACGCCGCGCGTCAAGCGCGTGGTGGACGTTGCCAACGAAGAAGCCAATCGCCTCAAAGACGACTATGTCTCCACCGAACATCTCCTGCTCGCGCTCGCGTCTGATCGCGAAGCCGCCGGGCGTATTCTCAACGACATCGGTTTGAACCGGGAACGCATCCTGCAAATGCTGCCCGAAATCCGCGGGGGACATCGCGTCACTGATCCCGGCGCAGAAGGGAAATACCGGATGCTCGAACGCTACTCGCGCGACCTGACCGCGCTGGCGCGCGAAGGCAAACTCGATCCGGTGATCGGACGCGACGAAGTGATTTTGCGCGTGATTCAGGTTCTATCGCGCCGCACCAAGAACAATCCCGTGCTGATCGGCGAGCCGGGCGTCGGCAAGACGGCGATCGTCGAGGGCTTGGCGCAAAAGATCATCGTGGGCGACGTGCCGGAGCCGTTGATGACCAAGCGTGTGGTCGCGCTCGACCTCGGCGCGATGGTTGCCGGCTCGCGTTTCCGCGGCGAATTCGAAGAACGTTTGAAAGCGGCGCTCGACGAGATCCACAACGCCAAGGGCGAAATCATCCTGTTCATTGACGAGTTGCACACAGTCGTCGGCGCGGGCGCGGCGATGGGCGCGATCGACGCGTCGAACATGATGAAGCCCGCGCTCGCGCGCGGCGAGTTGCAGTGCGTCGGCGCGACGACGCTCGACGAATACCGCAACCACATCGAAAAAGACGCCGCGCTGGAACGCCGTTTCTCGCCGATCTTTGTGGACGAGCCGGACGTGGACGCGACGATCCAGATGCTGCGCGGCTTGCGCGATCGCTACGAGCAGCATCACCAGGTCAAGATTGACGACAAGGCGATTGACGCCGCGGCGAAATTGTCGCAGCGCTACGTGAGCGACCGCTATTTGCCCGACAAAGCGATTGACCTGGTGGACGAAGCCGCCGCCAAACTGCGCGTCGCGATCTTTTCGATGCCGACCGAATTGAAAGAGACCAAAGCGCGTTTACGCGAGTTGCAAAAAGAAGAAGAGGTGGCGTGGAGCGCGCGGAACTATGAGACGGCTGCAAAAGCGCGCGCGGAACGTCTGGCGCTCGAAACCGAGTTCGATCAGAAACGCGCCGTGTGGCTGAACGACAAGGGGCTGGACGAAGTCGTTGACGAGGAAGACATCGCGGAGATCGTCGCCAAGTGGACCGGCATCCCGGTCAGCCGGATGATGCAGACCGAAGCCGAAAAACTATTGCGGATGGAAGAGGAATTGCACAAGCGCATCGTCGGTCAAGCCGAAGCGATCAACGCGATCAGCGACGCCATTCGCCGCGCGCGTTCCGGTCTCGCCGATCCCAAACGTCCCATCGGCTCGTTCATTTTCCTGGGACCGACCGGCGTCGGCAAGACCGCGCTCGCGCACGCGCTCGCCGAGTTTTTGTTCGACGATCCGGACGCGCTTTTCCGCGTGGACATGAGCGAGTATCGTGAACGGCACACTGTCTCGCGCTTGATCGGCGCGCCGCCGGGGTACGTCGGCTACGAAGAAGGCGGACAACTCACCGAGTCGGTGCGGCGGCGACCGTACCAAGTCATCTTGTTCGACGAAATCGAAAAAGCGCACCCTGAGGTTTGGAACACCCTGCTCCAAGTGTTGGAAGACGGGCGCCTGACCGACGGCCAGGGACACATCGTAGATTTTCGCAACACCGTCATCATCATGACGTCGAACATCGGCACTGAGTTTGCGCAGAAAGGCGGCACGCTCGGTTTTCGCACGCGCGACGGAGAGGTGGACAAGAAACTGGAGAAAGGTTACGCCCAAGTCGAAGAATCGCTCAAGCGCACTTTCCGCCCCGAATTCCTCAACCGCATTGACGAAGTCATCATCTTCCACGTCCTGAGCCGCGAGCAGATCAAGTTGATCGTTGATCTGCAGGTGAAAGAGATCGCGGCGCGCTTGCAGGAACACAGCATCCAGATCGAGTTGACCGACGCGGCGCGCGACTGGCTCGCCAAGGAAGGTTTCGATCCGCAGTTTGGCGCGCGCCCGCTGCGACGCATGTTGCAGCGCAAAGTCGAATCGCCGCTATCGCGCAAATTGCTGGCGGGAGAATTCAAGGCGGGAGACTGTGTCATCGTGGATGCGGACGAGAGAGAGGGAATTGTATTCCGAAAGAAGGAAATGCTGCCGGCGGAGCAGAGCGCGGTGATGGAGATACCACAAGCGCCGGTGGCGGCGGGGTGAGGCAATTGTGGTTTTCAGACTTGGGATGTCGGATTGGCTTTTTGTTGGACAGGGATCCGGAATCGCGGAGGTGATCTGAGATGAGTACGGCAATAGATATGGAAAGAATGGAAAGAGTTCGGGCTTTATGGCTATGGCGGCTGCACAATCTGCCAACTACCTTGCCCGCAGAGGGATCGGTCCGTCTCGAGCTAGAGGAGGGTGTTCCGATCTTTAGAGCGTCAACCCTGATTCAGGAGCGTATCGAGCAATTGCTCGCCAAACAGGGCAGCAGCCCACTAAGCAAGACCGAGCAAGAGGAGCTTGACCAGTATGAGGACATAGATGATTTTCTGAGTTTCGTCAACCGGACAGTTCGGAATCTAATGCAGAATCCTCGCAACCAACAAGGATAGCCCGTGTCCCAGCGGCGCAAAACACTACCGCAAGTCGAGGAAGCCGTTCGCCAGCGTGCCAATCACTGTTGCGAGTACTGCCATACCTCGGAGCAATGGCAGTACGTCCGCTTCACTGTGGATCATGTCATACCTCTTTCCCGAGGCGGGTCAGAGGGCATGGATAATCTCGCTTTGGCGTGCTTTCATTGTAACCGTAGGAAATCAGACCGGTTGACAGTCGTAGACCCAGGGAGTGGAAAACAAGTCCCCTTGTTCAATCCTCGTCGGGATGAATGGAATGCACATTTCGTCTGGTCTGCAGACGGACTCCGAATCATCGGATTGACGCCGGTGGGTCAGGCGACGATTGAGGCACTGGCATTGAACCGCGAGCGGGTCATCGGCATTCGTGCGGTTGACCGATTGGTCGGCCGCCACCCGCCCAGAGGTGATCCACTTCAGACAGATCGATGACGATGGAAAAACGCCAGCGCGAGTGTTCGCGCTGGCGCTTTCATTTTCCGACCGCCCCACTCAGCGCGACCAGCACCACCGCCGACACCAACGGCACGGTGAGATTGTCAATCCCAAACGGCGACAGCGCTTCGACGATGGTAGCGCCAAGCGCGACGATCAGCGCGAGCGCCAGACTTGCGGCAATCGGCTGCGCGAACGCGACAAGCGCAAGAAACGTCGCCGCGAAACTAAAGACGAACATCGCCGCCGATCCTTCGACCGAGCGCGTGTGGTTCAGCACCGTGAACTTGTGCACGCCCCAACGTCTGCCGACGATCGCCGCGAACGCATCGCCCCACGTCATCGGCATTAGACTCGCAACCAAAAGCGCGGGCTGCGACCACAACAGCGGGATCAGGATCGCAAACGAAATCGGAAAGTAAATGGTGCCGAGTTGTCCCTTTTCGCCAGTCTCCATCCCGGAGAAAATCTGGCGGCGATAGGAAATGGAATTCACCACGACAAACGCCAACGGCGGAATAATCGCAAACTGCCAACTCTGAAAGAGCGCGGCGATCACGAACGCGATCATCCCCACGCCGACATGCACAAACTTGCGCGTGAACTCGACCGACAGATGCAGCCCGCGCCGCAGTCCTTCGCCGAGCGCGAGGATGATCGAGACGTAGAGAAACGCGATGACAAGGGCAAGAGGGTCAGAAAGAGTCATGTGTGCTCCAAGGCATGAAACGTGATCTATTTGGACGGCGGTTAGATGGTTAGGTGGTTAGGTGGTTTGAGCGTGACCAACCACCTAACAAGCCAACCACCAAACCACCCAACTACCCAACCACCAGCGCCTTCGCAATCTCAGCCGCGACTGCCACATTGTTTTTCAGCAGCGCGACGTTGGCGCGCACGCTCTCACCCCTCGTCAGTTCTTTGAGCCGATTCAGCAAGAAAGGCGTCACCGCGCTGCCGGCGATTCCCTGATCGGCTGCCTCGCGCAGCGCCTGCGCGATGAACGGTTCGATCTCATCGCGCGGAATCTCATCCGTCACAGGAATCGGCACGCAGACGAGGACACTGCTCCGGTTGCCCAATTCCCAATGCGCCTTGATCACGCGCGCGGCGTCTTGCGCCGAATCCACGCGCGCCTGCACGCGCAAGCCGGACGAACGCGAGTAGAACGCCGGAAACTCGTCAGTCTGATAGCCCAGCACCGGCACGCCGTGCGTCTCCAGCCATTCGAGCGTCGCGGGCAAATCAAGGATCGCCTTGGCGCCCGCGCACACGACGGCGACCGGCGTCTGCGCGAGTTCGGGCAAATCAGCGCTGATGTCCAGAGGAGTCGCCAGTCGCCAGTCCCCAGTCGCCAGTAAAGGTTGACTGTCTACTGTTGACTGTCTACTTGCGACTGTTCTATGCACCCCGCCGATGCCGCCAGTCGCAAAGACGCGGATGCCGGCGCGATGCGCGAGGAACATGGTCGCGCTGACGGTTGTCGCGCCGTCGCGTTTCTGCGCGATCGCAACCGCGATGTCGCGCCGCGAGAGTTTCATCACAGCCTGCCCTGAGCCTCCTGAGCGAGAGTCGAAGGACGAAGG
>DHFK01000070.1 GCA_002400365.1 Anaerolineales bacterium UBA4826
GGTGCATACCTCAGCAGAGCAGACCTAAGCGGAGCAAACCTCGTGCTGGCACACCTCATCGGGGCGAACCTCATTAAGGCAGACCTCAGTGAGGCAAACCTCAGCAGAGCAGAACTCAGCAGTGCAAACTTCAGTGGAGCAAACTTGGGCGGGGCAAACCTTAGCAAAGTTCGGTTAGGGGGTACAATATTCACAGATATTGACCTGAGCACCGTTAGGGGATTGGAAACTGTGGAGCATCTAATCTTTTCCCACATCGGCATTGACACCATCTACCAATCGAAAGGCAATATCCCCGGAGTTTTCGTGCGCGGCGTGGGCGTCCCTGAAAATTTCATCACATTCATGCGCTCGCTCACAGGTAATGCATTTGAATTCTACTCTTGTTTTATCAGCCACAGCGCCAAAGACAAACGCTTTTGCGAATGGCTCTACGCTGACCTGCAAGCCAAAGGTGTGCGCGTGTGGTACTTTCCTGAAAACGCCAAATGGGGTGAACCCGTTTGGGGTGAGATTGATCGCAGTATCAAAGTCTATGATAAACTCATCGTCGTCTGCTCGGAGAACTCACTGCAAAGCGGTCCCGTCAATCGTGAAATCGAACGCGCGCTGAATCGCGAGGACAAGGAAGGTAAAGGCATCCTGTTCCCCATCCGCATTGATGATTACATCTTCGACACCTGGGAACACGAACGCAAAGCGGATGTGCTGCGAAAAGTCGTCGGCGATTTCAGTGGCTGGGACAAGGACGCGGTCAAGTACGACAAAGCGTTTGATAAACTGCTAAAGGGGTTACAGGCGGCGTAGGATAAATTCCCAAATTTGTCCTACGTTTTCAGGAGAGGTTTTGACATGGCGCGCCCAAAGACAATCCGCGTGATGATTTCAAGCCGCTGCTCGGACAAGATCGCGTTCAAAGGCGGCGAAGTTGAACTGTCGGAGGTACGCCGCTGTGTGAAAGATGAACTTGAAAAAGCAACCTTCCTGGGCTCTCAACTGTTGGAAGTCTGGATCAACGAGGACGCGCCGCCCGAAGAGGGGTCGCTGGATTCCTGGGACGCGTGCCTCAAGCAGGTTGACGAAAGTGACACTTTGATCGTCCTCTACAATGGCAACGCGGGCTGGGCGGCTGCGGACGCGAACGTCGGGATCTGTCACGCGGAGTTGGAGCGCGCCATCTCCAAAGCGCCTGCCAAAGTTCGATTGATCGAGATCGAGGAGAAGACCAAGGATACCGCCAGCCGCCACAAGCGGTTCCAAGTATACGTTGCCCGCCTATCGCGATTTCGCGGCGCTACCGCCAAGACTGGGGCAGAGGTCATTGACCGAACCAAGCAAGCGGTCAGGGAAGCGGTGGCGGATCTCGCGCGCCTGGGCGTGCGCGAAGCGAAAAAGGGCAAATATCACTTGGGCGAAGCGCTCGATTGGTCGCGCCTCGATTTTGCGAGCCGCAAGCACGCTGTCGAAGAGGTCGTTTGCGCGAGTCTCGGTGCGGCGAGCAAAGACCGGACGCTGGTTCGCAAGATCGCGCGCACGAATGTCTTTCTGCGCGTCCATGCCGTTCCCGACGCATTTTCTACGACCGAGGCGCGCGACATGGTCGGCTTGCCGTTTCTCAAAGATCACCAGTGGCTTGACGCCATGAATGTCGCCGACGGAAATACGTACGGACCGATTCACGTGATCGCGGTTCACAAGACGGTGGGGGAAAGCCAGGCGCGCAAACTGCTGGGCCATCCCGATATCGTCCTGGTGAATGCGCCGTTCGGTTACTACCTGGCGGACCGCGCGCAGCACGTCCAGGTCTTGCTCGTGGCAAACTGCCGCGACGCCACCTCGACTCGCTATGCCATCCAGCGTTGCCTGGAATGGATCGAGCAGTCGGGCGAAGATGCGATTATCGCGGAACGCGCCAAGAAACGGAAAAAGATCATCGAGTTGGTGGCGCGGCAGATTGAATAGGGAACGAATGCCGTTGCGTTCCCATGGCGGCAACGGCGCGTTACTGCGAACGCACCCTACAATTCCACCTCGACCCCTAGTCCCTCACGCAGCGCCGCATCGTAGATCGCGCGCGCGACGGACGCGTCCTGCACCGCGTTGCCGACTGACTTGTAGAAGGTGATCTCGTCGGCGCGCGCGCGCCCCGGCTTTTGCCCCGCTGCGATTTCCCCGATCTCCCCGTAAATGTCCGCAGGCGCGATCGCGCCGTTTTTCATTGCGATAATCAAGTCGCCGGCTTCCGCCAACGCGCTGGCGCGATGGTCTATCACGATTTTGCTTGCGCGCTTGAGCGTCGTCGCGTCAATCTCGCGCATCTGCGGCGTGTACGCGCCGATCGCGTTGACGTGCGCGCCGGGTTTTAAATCAGCGCCGTTGAATACCGGCTGCGTGGATGTCGTCGCGGCGCAAATAATGTCCGCCTCGCGCACGGCTTCCGCTGGAGACGACGCGACGCGCACATCGTTGGGGATGCCGGGCTTGCCGCGCATTTCGCTGATGAATTGTTCTACTTGCTTGGCGACGGCATCGAAAACGTAAACGCGTTCCAGATTGCGAACAGCAGCAACGCCGAGCAATTGCGTGCGCCCCTGCACGCCTGCCCCGAAAATCGCGGCGACGCGCGCGTCGCGCCGCGCGAGCAAATCGGTTGCGACGCCGCTGCCCGCGCCCGTTCGCAGCGCGGTCAGATACCCGCCTTCCATCGCGGCGAGGGGCTTGCCGGTGGCAGCGTCAATCACGACGACGAGCGCGTGAATCAGCGGTAGCGCTTTCGATGGATTCTGATTGTGGACCGAAACAATCTTGACCGCGAGCGCGTCGGATGTGTGCAAGTGCGCGGGCATGAAGAGGGTCACGCCATCGTGCTTGGCGATCGGCACGGGCACGCGCAGCGGAACCGTGGCTTGACCAAATGAAAGTTGCGCGAACGCGCCGCGCACGATCGCGATCGCGTCCTTCATCGAAAGAGATTTCTGAACGTCGGCGCGCGAAAGAATGCGCATAGAACCCCCCTTATTCATCCTTCTGATTTCTGCCTTTGTTCACGGGCAGCCCGCCGGCTTGGGCCAATGATCGGTGATTGCCGCCTCCAGATTTGGAGGTTGGCAAAACGCCCATGGGATCATCGTGAGGTTCTTGGCTCTTTGATGGAAAGAGCACACGTCCTCTATTTCCTGCAAGATCAGAAATGCTTTTTGCAGTCCCTTTTCGACTTTCCACGCATAGACGCCTACATCTTCAATGCAGGCGGGATCGTTGAAGAGCGTAAGACGATTTCCCGATGCAGTGAAGGAAGCCGCGCCGCGCCAACCGGTGTCGCGATGGAGGATGCTAAAGACACCCTTGTCGAAACTCACTGCCCAGATTCCCCCTTCCGGTCTATATTCTGCGCAGCGCCGGCATGGAGTCGGAGTGTCTGGATTTGGATCCAACTTGACGTAGATGCCATCCAGGACGGTGGGGATTGCCGGGGGAAGCGGCGTCGTGTACGGATACGGCGGTACTTCTGCTCCGACGAGAACGCTTGTCGGCGTCGTCGTTGGACCCGCGACTATGAATGGGGCGCTCGGCTGGGTTCCAGGAGTTGGAGATGAACATGCAGCGGTCAGCCCGAGGACAGCCGTAAGTGACGCGAGGAGGACAACGCCGCTAGACCGTGGTAATCTCTGGAACGTGCTCGTTTTCGCGCTTCTCAATCACGACCCCCCAAGATCTGCCAGGTTTCCAAAACCTGACAGATCTCTTTCCAAAGGCAAATCTCAACATCTATGATTTGATCTGACACAGACTCGATTCTTCCCACGATTCTTCCCAGTTTGACAAACGCGCGGTTTTCGGGTAGTATTACCGCGTAGTTGGGGAGTAGCCAAACCTAAACCGGTTCCGAACAGTCGTCAGGCCAGAGCCAGCGCTCTTGGCTGTTCGATAGTGTTTCAATACTAGTGGCGAGACCAACACGACACATAATGCCGTGAGGGTCTCGTTTTTTGTTTCCCTCCGGCGGCTTTTTCAAAGGAGGACGTCGTATGAACTGGGACACCATCTTGTTGTGGGTTGGGTTCAACTTTTTTGTATTGACGATGCTCGCGCTCGACCTGGGCGTATTTCATCGCCAAGCGCACGCGATCTCGATAAAAGAAGCCGCGCTCTGGAGCGTGGTATGGATCGGTCTGTCGCTGTTGTTCAACGTCGGCGTGTATCTCTGGCGCGGCTCTGAAATCGCACTCGAGTTCCTCACTGGCTACCTGATCGAAAAATCGCTCAGCGTTGACAACATCTTTGTCTTTGTTCTGCTCTTCACTGCTTTTAGCGTGCCCGCCACTTCGCAGCACCGCGTTCTTTTCTGGGGTATCCTCGGCGCGCTGGTGCTGCGCGGCGCGCTGATCTTGGTCGGCGCGGTTTTGCTCAAGCAATTCCACTGGATCATTTACCTGTTCGGCGCATTCCTTATCTTCACCGGCGTCAAAATGGCGATCCATCGCAACGAGGAGCAGCATCCCGAAAACAACCCGCTGGTCAAGTGGGTCAGCCGATTCATCCCGGTGACCGGCGACTACGACCACGATCGTTTCTTCGTCCGGCGCGCGGGCAAGTTGATTGCCACGCCGCTGTTGCTGGTGCTGTTCGTCGTCGAGAGCACCGACCTGGTCTTTGCGGTTGACTCCATCCCGGCGATCTTTGCGGTAACGCAAGACCCCTTCATCGTCTACACCTCGAATGTCTTTGCCATCTTGGGCTTGCGTTCGCTTTACTTTGTGTTCGCCGGCGCGGTGAGCAAGTTCTATTATCTAAAACTGGGGCTGTCCGCGATCCTGATGTTTGTAGGCGCAAAAATGGCGCTGGCGGACGTTTACAGAATTCCAATCACCCTGTCGCTGTTCGTGATTGCCGCGATCCTTGCCGCCGCGATCGTTGCCTCCCTGCTGCGCGCGCGACGGCTACCCGCGCGTTCGTCAGTCCCCGCGGAGTAGGCGACGAGTTCTTTCGCCAGCAGTCGGTCTCTGGATACGCCATCGCCGCGCGACGACCAGACCACTCAGGCAAATGCTTGCGAAGATCACGCCCAATGGAATGTGAATCAATTCTCCTGCGACGTTGCTAGACCGCGTCCCCTTTTCCAGCGCCGTCAAACGAGGATCCAATTCGGCGAGACTAGATTGCTGGTCGGCGTTTGCGCTTTCTAGCGCGGCGATCCGCTTGTCTTGCTCCTGAATTATCTGGTACAAACCCTGAACCGACGCCAGGGCGATCCCGTTCGCATCAATTGTGCTGATGTACCGATCATCCTCGCCGACGCCGAAGATGTCAAAGTCCTGCGCCATCGGTCCGATGTGGCGAATGGTCGAGTCCTGGGTTTTATAGTTCCACGTGCTGATCGGGATCGTCACCAATTGCTTGACGATTGCGCGTCCGTCCACCGGCGTCACATTCGCTTTGGCATTACGATCGCTGAGGGACTCCCACGAACCGCTGCCCGCGCCAAGTCGCACGCCCGCGCTTGGATTGCCGGCGCGGTCAATCGCCGTGACCAAGCGCACGCCGCCGGTCGCGCGCGCCGCGAATTCGTTGGGGGCTTGCGAGTTGAAATCAGAATCACTCGAATCGGCAAAGAGCATCACGCCGGGGTGAGGCGCCTCAATTTTGGCGCGACGCCCCGCAGCCAAACTGTAATCGCCCGCCGCATTGTTTGATGAACCGCCGGGGGCTGTGGAGTACTTGCCGCTCGCGACATTTTCTTCGCCGCCACCCACGGCGCCGTATTTCCCGGCGACGCGATTCGCGAGTCCGCCGCTGACAACGCCGCTGTCCCCGCTGGCGCTGTTGCCGGAACCGCCGCCGACCGTTGTGTTGAAACCGCTTGCGTGGTTATCCGATCCTCCCGGCACAGTCGAGTACGCGCCGGCGGCGATGTTGCGCGAGCCGCCGCTGACGGTCGCCTCGAGACCACTTGCCGTGTTCCTGCCGCCGCCCGCGACAGTGGCGCCCGTGAAACTCGCGTTGTTGCCTGAGCCGCCGCCGACGGTCGTATCCCGGGCGCTAGCGGTGTTGTTGATGCCGCCGCTCACCGTCGCGTTGTAGTGACTCGCCGTGTTGTTGCTTCCGCCGGCGATGGTGGCATTAGCGGTGGTCGCGGCGTTGTTCGTCCCGCCGCCGATGGTCGCGTGAAAGCCGACGGCGTGGTTGTGTGTGCCGCCGGCAACCGTCGCGCGGTCGCCCGCTAGATTATCCAGCCCGCCCCCAACCGCGCCATAGTCGCCGGTGACTCGATTGGGGAAGAACGGATCGCCGCCCCCGGCGATGGTCACGCCCGCCGCGTCCGCGGTCGCTTGATTCGCGTTCGAGCCCGCGATCGCGTTGCAGGTCGCGCTCTCATTCTGCGTGGAGTTGCAGTCTGTGCTCGACGCTGTCTGCGATCTGCCTGCGCACCCGGCGGCGATAGCCCCCAAGACAAGAAGCGCCGTCAGTCGGACAAGCACGTGTCTGTGGAACATCGAAAGACCCTCCCTCTGTCTGCTAACCTGTTTAACTTGTTTTACTGGTTGGCGATTATATCTGACAGAGGGAGCGTTGTCAATGGCGGCTACGCCATCATTGGCGATGGTGTAAGCGCGTTGTCCGTTTGCGCCGGCGCTCCAGGAACCGACGCGATTTTTCTCGGTTTCCACATTCGCGCATCGAACACCAGCGGCGCAGGTGATTGCGGCTCGTGTCCAGAAAGAGCCAGTCGCAAGTATGCCCGGCACATTCGCGCACGCGGCGGCGGTTCTCGGAGACGAGCAATTCGCCGGCGGATACGGCGATGCGCCACAACATGCGGTCTAGCGCTGCCTTTTCGTCCCAGTCTATCGCAAAGCCCTTGGTCGTCCGGTCAATGTGCGAGTGCCGCAGTGCCTCTGAACGCGCCGTATTCAGCGCCGCCAGATCGGTTGGCTTGGGCGACGCGTCGTGCGCGATGGCTGAGAAGATGCGGAAGATCAATTCTCTCAGCGCGATGGCGCGATGGAACACGGACAGCGCTTCGCTTGGGCGGCGCCCGGCGATCCGAATGAGGCGTTCCGCCGCGCGCACTTCCAGGATACCGGCTTTGTGGCTCCAGACCACCAGATCGCGGTAATCGAAAAGGTATTCATGGACGGGCGCTTTGCCATGCCCGTACAAGGTGTTCGCAAAATCCAGGCATAGGGCTTTGCCAACCAGATGATGTTTTTCCGCTTCGGACTTGAGTTCGCCTAATTGACCTAGTTTCATTTCAGACTCACCGCCGTCGTCTTCATAACCGCTATATTCATCTTAACCGGTTAGGGGAGAAATGTCAAACATGGTCAAAAGCAAAAGGGCGAGATTTGCCCTCTCGCCCTACGTTGTTCCCGCACGACGCTAAGACGTTCTTCAGTTTGCGGATTTGCCCTGAATTACCGCAACGATTTTTTCCGTGCCGACGACTTGCGCCAAAGTCAGCAGGGGGTCGGGCAGTGTGTCGGTGAGCAACCATTCGACGCGTAACCAAAAACCCGGCAAGACGGTCGAACGATAAACCCCCTCTTTGATCTCGCCAGCGCGATAACGTCCAGCGGCATCCAAGATCCAGAAATCCGCGCGCGTCTTGCCCGGCCGCGGATCCACGATCCAGTACTCACGCACCCCGGCAGACTCGTATTCCTCAAACTTATCCACCCGGTCGTGGCACACGCTGTCATCCGAGATGACCTCGACGATCAAATCCGCTGGTCCCGCCAGTCGCTCGTTCGTCAATCGTTCGAGATGTTCGCTGGCGACAAAGAAGAGATCGGGTTCGCGCGCGGAACTGTCCGGTTTGGCGCGCATCTCGAACGGAGCAACGTGCACCCTGCCTAACCCGAATAGATGCGCAAAGAGACCCAACAGGTGGAGCAAGAACTCGACATAGCTTTGATGGATTTCTTTCGGCGGCATTTGGACGATGACCTCCCCGTTGATCCATTCCGCATGCACGTCTTCATCCGCCCAGTCGAGGAACTCCTCATAACTCATTCGCAATGGCTGACCTGGCTGAGGCGGCGCAGGTGAAGGAGCGATCTTGACTACCATTTCAATCTCCTTTGCCGCCGCCTACGGTTGCCCCATCGTTTTCAGAACCACCGGCTCTTTTGCCGGTTCTTCCTCTTCCCGGAACTCTTCCAACTCCATGGCGCGCCGCGCTTCCGGCACCAAGCCTTCGGGTCGGACCAACATCATCACGACGAGCGCCGCGCCGTAGAGCAGGTAGCGAAAATCCGAAAACTCGCGCAGCAATTCTGGCAAGCCGACCAACGCTAATGCGCCGACGACCACACCGGGGATGCTGCCCATTCCCCCGATGATGATGAGCGACAGGACGTTGATCGAGATGAGAAAGTTGAAACTGTGCGGAAAAATGGAGGTCAGTTTGCTCGCGTAGATCGCGCCGGCCAAGCCGCCAAACGAAGCCCCCATGCCAAAAGCAAGAAGTTTCGTCGCGACGAGATCAATGCCCATCGCCTGGGCGACGTCTTCGTCTTCGCGCACTGCCATCCAGGCGCGCCCCAACCGCGAATTCTTCACGCGGGTTGAGACAAAGATAACCAGGATACAGCCGGCGAGGAAAAGGTAATAGAAGGATTGGGGCGACCAGGTCATTTCGAGCGGACCGATGTCCGGGTCGGCGATCGAGCGCGTGCCCTGCGCGCCGCCGAAAAACGGCTTTAAGACGTCGGACAGCGCCAGGAGCCGGATGATCTCGCCAAAGCCCAAGGTCACGATGGCGAGATAGTCTCCGCGCATCTTGAGCACCGGGATGCCCAGGAGGATGCCCGCGAACGCCGCCACGGCGACGCCAAACGGCAGCGCCACCCACCAGTTGCCGATAATCACGGCATGGCCCAATTCGGGCGAAGTGAGAACGCCGACGGTGTACGCGCCAATCGCGAAGAACGCGACGTAGCCGAGATCGAGCAAACCCGCAAACCCGACGACGATGTTTAGCCCAAGCCCCATCAAGAGGTACAGCCCCACATTGTCGAGAACTTCGCTGAGGTACAAGCCGAGAATCTGGGGCAGCATAAGCAGGAGGACCACGCCAATGCCGATGGAGCCCCAGCGCACCGCGCGCCGACTTGCCGGCGGCAGACTGGCATAGCGGTTTTGAGCCGCGCTCCGCTTTTCGAGCCAAAAGTAGTTTATTGCCAGAAGCAAAACAAAGATGGTCAGCGCGCCCGGAATAGACAACCCATTGGAAACGTAGAGAAAGTTGGTTACCGGCTTCAGAAAAGGCATGTTCTGTATTGTCACAGTAACCAGGTCTTGGAGAACGCCCAGGGTGATGACCCAGATAACCGGTGTCAGAATGTATTGGCGCGTCTTGGCGGGCAGCGCGACGGTCAGCGCAGCCAGAATCCCCATCACAATGCCAACAATCAGCATCAAGAGACTGCCTACGACCAGACCTTGCTTGAAGGTCAGCAATTCGTACAGCGGCTGGGTCGCGTTGACAAACACATAGCCCAGGTCAGTCCAGCTGCCCAGCCACACTAATGCGATGACAAAGATACTCGCAATCAGACTGGATAATGCGCCAACGAAGATCGTGTTGACCAGACGCGTCGCGCCGCTGCGGCGGATGGCAAGATAGGCGGCGGCGAAGAAAGTGGCATACAACAAAGCGTGACCCAGGGAAATAACGCCGCCGATAATGTCGCGCGCGCCGAAGGCTTGGATCATTCCTTCCAAAGCAATCAGCACCGCGATAACTCCGCTGAGCAGACCGATTTTGATCGGGTACGAACGATCAGGATTAGACAGCATTGGCTAACCTCATGCTTTCTTCTGGGCAAGTTTTTCGCCGAGGATCCCGGAAGGACGGAAGATGAGAACCAGGACGAGGAGGGTGAAGGCAATCGCATCTTTCAGTTGTTGAGGCGCGGGGACGTTCAGTCCGTCGAGAAAGAGCGTAGGCCCGATGGACTCGATGATGCCGAGGAACATCCCGCCCACCATCGCGCCGGGAACGTTCCCGATGCCGCCCAACACCGCCGCCGTGAACGCTTTGATGCCGGGAATGAATCCCATGATAAAGTTCACCTGCTTGAACATCAAGGCATAGAGCACGCCGGCTGCGCCCGCGAGCGCGCCGCCAATCACAAACGTAATCACGATGATCTGATCAATGTCAATGCCCATTAGCGCGGCGGTCTGCTTGTCTTCCGCGACCGCGCGCATGGCTTTCCCGGTGCGCGAGCGCTGAATAAAGATCTGCAGTCCGATCATCATGAGCGCGGCTGCTGCGATCACAAGGACTTGGAGATACTGAATATTCAAATCGCCGATTCTGATGACGTTCTTGAGAAAGGCGATCTCTGGATACACTTTGATATTCGGACCGTACAAACCACGGAAAAAATATTGCAGGAAGAACGATGCGCCGATCGCGGTAATCAGAGGCACCAACCGCGGCGCAAAGCGCAGGGGACGATAAGCAATGCGCTCGAGCAGAATGGCGACGATTGTTGAGACGGTCATCGAGACGGCAAAAATGATCAGCAAGCCGACGAAGAGGTTTTGATCGAGAAAGCCGGACTTGCCCATCGCATCGGCGAGGAAATACGCGGTGAAGGGTCCTGCCATGAACACTTCGCTGTGCGCGAAATTGATCATGCGGAGAATGCCATAGACCAGCGTGTAGCCCAGGGCGATCAGCGCGTAGATGCTGCCTAGCGCAACGCCGAACACCACCAGATCGAGCCACTGCCGGGTCGTGTACTTGCCAGCATAAAGCGTTGCCGCTGAACCGACAACAACCAGCAAAAGGATCAATGCGCCGATGATAAACATGATCACGTCGGTTAGATTAAGACGTTCGGAGAAGCGCCGCATAAGTCCATGCTCCAGTGCAGGATAACCCTTGCAAAGGCAAGAGTGGCGGAATGTTTCCAAGAGATGAGCCGGGTCCGGCTCACTGACCCGGCTCATCGAGTTCACGCGCGTGGAACGGACTCTACTGACCCTGTTTCCAGATGGGGTTCTTGGGCATGGTCAGACTGGAAAAGTTGTCAGCGTTGACCTGGTACACCGCGATCTTGGGATCCGCGCAGTCGCCGGTCGGATCGCAGGTGAGATTGCCCGTCACACCCTTAAAGCCCTTGGTCGCCGCGATCACATCGCGCAGCGCTTGCTTCTGCACGTGCAGCGTTCCGTCCGCATCCTTGACGGTCACAGCGGGATTCTCAAGCGCGGTCAGGAACATGTTCATCGCATCGTAGGCATGGGCGTGGAATGGAGCCAGTGTACTCTTTTGGTTGTATTTCTTCAGGTACTTGTCCACCAGGGCTTGGTAACCACCGGCAAAGGCGGAAAAGTCGGGGCTGGAGAAATACATGCCGACGACGTTCTTGCCGCACGCCTTGAGAAAGTCGGGCGAGAAGATACCGTCGGCGCCCATCATCGTCGTCTTTTCCAAGCCGGGCACATCGCGCATCTGGGCGCAGATAAAGCCGCCCTCGGCGATGAAGACGGGGAAGTAGATCAACTCGGGCTTGCCGGCGGCGACACGCGTCAAGACCGGTTTCATGTCCTTGTCGCCGACGTTCACCGCTTCGACGACGGCCTTGCCACCCAGTTTCCTAAAGCTGTCGGCAAACACGTTTGCCAGGGCTTCGGTGTACGGCCCGCCGTCATGGATGGTCGCCACATTGGTGTATTTCAACTGTTTGAACACGAACTCGGCGGCGGCCGCGCCCTGCACCTTATCGTTGTGCGCGGTGCGGAAGTAGCCGGGCGCGCGCTTGGCGGGATCGGTGAGGTACGGCGCGGTGTTGGACGGGGAGATCATGGTCAAACCGGCATTCGCGATGATCGGCGCGCCGGGCACTGCCTCGCTCGAGCAGTTGGTGCCAATCACGGCCACGATGGTCTTGTCAGCCGCAATCTTGGTCGCAGCGGTCTGGCCGCCTTCAGCATTGCAGCCCGAATCCTGCCCATCGAACTTGACCGCGTGACCGAGCACTTTGCCGCCCTTGTCGTCAACGGCGATTTCTGCGCCGTATTTCGTGTCGAGACCCAGCGTCGAGTTCTCGCCGGAAGTTACGAACGCATACGCGATGTGGACGGAGTCGTTGGGCGCAATGTCCACGCAGCCGAGTTTGTCTTTGCATTGAAACGGCGGCGTGGACGGTCCGCACGCCGACACGACGAGTCCAATCGCAACCGCCAGCATGGCGACGAACAAAAATCTTGCTTTCATCGTACTTCTCCTCCTTGAATCGTACAATTGATGTTTGTCCGCCCTACTCAATCGAATCGAATTTGCCGGGACGCCTTTCGATTCCTGCGGGTTCGCCAAACCCAAGTGCTTGGCGGACAGCCCACCGTTCTAGCGCAATGCGCGTCCGAGCGAGCCTCACCTCCTTGATCTCACGGGTCCTCCGCATTGAGGCGACTGTAAAGATTATATAAGTCTATCCAGGTGATGTCAAGCGCCATGTCACCCGACAATCGAGTACTCGTATTTGCCGCGCACCGGCTGATTCTCCGCAAAGCGCGCGTAGCGAAAGAGCGTGCGCGCTAGCCCGGCGGTCGGCGCGCTCGCGCGCATCACCATATCCGCTACCATCACGCCGACCGCCGGACCGAGTTTGAACCCATGTCCGCTAAAGCCGGCGGCGACGAAAAAGCCGCTGCCGTTCGGGATCTCGTCAATGATCGGATGCCAGTCCGGCGTGATGTCGTAAATGCCAGACCAGCCGCCTTTGCTCAGCGCTTGCGCCATGTACGGATAGCGATTGCGAATCCGCTGCGCCGCGTCTTCGACGAACGCATAATCAACCGCTTCGTTGTAATGATCGGGATCGGCTTTCTGTTCGGCTTCCGCCGCCGAGATAGAGCCGACCAGGGTGAGCGCCGCTCCTTCGGGACGATAGTAAATCTGGTTGATAAAATCCGCGCCGATCGGATGCGGCTGGGCGTGCGCGCGCGGACGCTGCAATGTGGCGACCTGATGACGGCTGGCGGTAATCGGCAAGTCCACGCCGACCATCTTGCCGATGCCGGGCGCCCACGCGTTCGCGCAATTGACGACCGCGCGCGTCGAGATTCTCCCATTGGTGGTCTCAACCCCGGCGACGCGTCCGCCAACCATCTCGACGCCAATCGCGCGCGTGTCTTGATAAATGACTGCGCCGAGTTTACGCGCGGCGTCTGCGAAACTGGTTGCCGCGAACGCCGGATCGGCATAGCCGGCTTCGGGTTCGTACGCGGCGGCGACCGTATTCGTCTCGGCGATGCCCATGTCCAGTGCGCGCAAATCGTCCGTCGAGATCAGGCGCGTGTTGATGCCGAGATTCTTTTGCAGCGCCACGTTTTCTTCTAGCCCGTCCCGGTCTTTGGCATCCACGAGGACGACGAAACCGGTTTCGACAAAGCCCGCGTCGCCGCCGACGGCGTCTGAGAATTTCTGAAAGACGCGCAGCGAATACAGCGCCATCTTCGCCGTGATTTCGTTCGAGTAATGTTGGCGGATGATCGCGGACGATTTGCCGGTTGCCTCCGCGGCGATAAAGCGCTTTTCGACGAGCGCGACGCGCAACCCGCGCTGCGCCAAATGAAACGCCGCGCTCGTTCCCATGATCCCCCCGCCGATGATGACGGCGTCTGCGCTGCTGAGCATCCCTGCCTCTGATTTGTCGCACGTAATGCGTGACGCTTGATGCGTGAAACGTGAATCTATCACGCNNTCACGCATCACGATTTACGCTTCTCCCAGATACGCCTTCCGCACCTTTTCGCTCTTGCGTAGATTCTCCGCGCTGTCCTGCAGCACGATTTGCCCGGTCTCGATCACGTAGCCGCGACTGGCGACCTGCAGCGCTTTAGCCGCGTTCTGCTCGATCAGCAGAATTGTCGTTCCTTCCTTGTTCAACTTTCGGATCGTCTCAAAAATCGCTTCCACGAGAACCGGCGCGAGTCCCATCGAGGGTTCGTCGAGCATCAGCACGCGCGGGTGCGCCATCAACGCGCGCCCCATGGCGAGCATCTGTTGTTCGCCGCCGGAAAGCGTGCCGCCGAGTTGGCTGCGGCGTTCTTGCAGACGCGGGAAGAGCGCGAATACAAAATCCAGGTCGCGCGCGATGGCGGCTGTGTCGTTGCGCGCGTACGCGCCCATCTCCAGATTTTCGAGCACGGTGAGCGCGCCAAAAATCTTGCGGCCTTCCGGCGCCTGTCCAATCCCGCGCATCACGATTTGGTGCGGCGGCAGACCGTCAATGCGTTCACCTTCGAGCATGATCGCGCCGTGACGCGGGTGCAAAAGCCCGGAAATGGTCTTGAGGGTCGTCGTCTTGCCCGCGCCGTTCGCGCCGATCAGCGTCACGATCTCACCTTTGTCCACCGTCAGACTGATGCCCTTGAGGGCATGGATGTTGCCATAGTAACTGTGAATGTCGTTCACTTCGAGCATTGCCATAGTCAAACCTCAATCTCTAATCTCTAATCTCTGATTACCAATTGCCAAACTAGAGATTAGAGATTGGAGATTAGTAATTGGTAATTGTCACGCCGGTTCTTGTCCGTACTCTTTGCCCAGGTAGGCTTCGCGCACGCGCGGGTCTTGCTGGACCTGGGTCACGCTGCCTTCCGATATTTTCACGCCAAAATCCAACACGGTGACGCGATCGGAAATTGACATCACCACTTTCATTTGATGCTCGATGAGCAGGATGGTCAGTTTGAGTTCGTCCCGCAGGCGCCGGATAAAGCCAACCATTGCCGCGGTCTCGCCGGGATTCATGCCCGCGGTCGGCTCGTCGAGCAGCAAGAGTTTGGGATCGGTTGCGAGCGCGCGCGCGATCTCGAGGCGGCGCTGGTCGCCGTATGCCAGGTTCTTGGCAAGTTCATTCTCGCGACCCCGCAGCCCCACGAATTCGAGCAGTTCGCGCGCGCGCTTGACCACGCGCTTTTCTTCCTCCAACGTGGCGCGGTCGCGCACGATCGCCCCGAACAGACCGGCTTGCATGCGCGGGTGTTCGCCGACCATGACATTTTCCAGCGCGGTCATGTTCGCGAACAGGCGGATGTTCTGGAACGTGCGCGCGATGCCACGCGAGGTGATGACATCCGGGCGCAAGCCCACCAGGCGATGTCCGTCAAAGGTGATTTGACCATCTTCCGGGCGATAAAAGCCGGTGACACAATTGAAAAAAGTGGTCTTGCCAGCGCCGTTCGGTCCGATGAGACTCGCGATCATGCCCTGCTCGATGTCGAAATCCACCTTGTCAACGGCAATCAAGCCACCGAATCGCTTGGTCACGTGCTGCGCGTTCAATAATGCCATAATGCCTCCGGGTCGTACAGCGACTAGTTCACTTGAGCGCTTGCCTCAATGCTTCGGCAAAGCGTTCGGGTCCGATAATCTCGGCTAGCGCGGTCAGTTCGTTGGGCTGTTCTTGCCAAAGCCACGTCTCGCGCAACCACAAGCCCGGCAACACCCTGGAACGATAGATGCCGTCCGCGCCAACGGGGATCAACTGATAGTGCTTCTGCTCGTCGAGTTGATAGAACCACGCGCGGTGTTGCGATGGACGATTGTCAATGATCCAGTACTCCGCCACGCCCGCGGTTTCGTACTCGTCCAACTTGTCCACGCGGTCGCGATGCGCGCTGTCATCTGAAACAATTTCGACGATCAGATCGGGCGCGCCGACGATGCGTTCGGGAGTCAAGCGATCCAGATGTTCTTTTGCCAGAAAGAGCAAATCGGGTTCACGGGAGGGACCGTCGTGCCACAGTTTGACTTCGAACGGCGCGTCCCACACCTGCCCCAACTCTAAGATGCGGACGTACAAATCAATAATGTGATACAAAAATCCGACCAGTAGTTGGTGCAGATGCTTTGGCGGCATTTCGACGGTAACCTCCCCATTCACCCACTCGGCGTGCTTATCTTCGTCCGCCCACGCGAGATATTCTTCGTAACTCATTCGCCGGCGCGTCAGTACAAACTGGGCTTCATTTTCTACCACCGGTATCTTGACAGGAGGTTCGGTCGTACTCATCTTGTCCTCGCCGTTCTAGTGCAATATCTTGCTCAAGAACTGCCGCGTGCGTTCCTCACGCGGATTGGCAAACAACTGCTCCGGCGTCGTGTCTTCGATGATCGTGCCGCTATCCATGAAGGCGATGCGATTTGCCGCCGCGCGCGCAAAACCCATCTCGTGCGAGACGACGACCATCGTCATGCCTTCCTTCGCCAGTAGCATCATCGTTTCCAGTACTTCTTGGATCATCTCCGGGTCAAGCGCGCTCGTCGGCTCGTCAAAGAGCATGATCTTGGGATTCATCGCGAGCGCGCGCGCAATCGCGACGCGCTGCTGCTGCCCGCCGGAGAGTTGCGCGGGATAGGCGTCGGCTTTTTCTGGAATGCCGACCTTTTCCAAGAGTTGCCGCGCGATGCGTTGGCTCTCTTCCGCGGAGCGTTTGCGGATGACCTGCTGGGCAAGCGTGATATTCTGCAGGGCGGTCAGATGCGGAAAGAGGTTGAATTGCTGAAAGACGATGCCGACTTCGGCGCGCACCGCATTGATATTCGCCGCCGACTGCGTCACCGGGATATTGTCCACCACAACCTGCCCGGAATCAATGTGCTCCAAGCCGTTGATGCAGCGAAGCAATGTGGATTTGCCAGAGCCGCTCGGGCCGATCAAGACCAGCACTTCGCCGTGGCGGACGGAGGTGGTCACGCCTCTCAGCGCGTGCACCTTGCCGAAACGCTTGTGCACCTTTTCGATTTGAATGATCGGTTCGGACACGCTTTTCGTCCTACTTTGGAATCGCGAACTTGCGCTCGAGATAACGCACGATCAGCGATAGTCCCAGAGTCATCACTAAATACAAGAGCGCGGCAATCGTCCAATGTTCGAGCGGGCGAAACGTATTCGCGCTGCGCTGGCGCGTCCACAGGGTCAGTTCCTTGACGCTGATCGCCGACGTGAGCGCCGAGTCTTTGAGCATCGAAACGAAATCGTTGCCGAGCGGCGGCAGGATAATGCGAATCGCTTGCGGCAGGATGACATAGCGCATTGCCTGCACGTAACTCATGCCGAGCGAACGCGCGGCTTCCATTTGCCCGCGCGGAATCGCTTCGATGCCGGCGCGGTACACTTCGGCGAGATATGCGCCGTAGCCGATAGCCAGCGCGATGATGCCTTCGTTCACTTCGCTGCGGAACCATCCGTCAAACGGCTCCGGCACGCGATCGGCGAGGAACGGCGCGATGACGTAGAAAAAGTACAGAATCTGAACGAGCAGTGGGATGCCGCGAATGACTTCGACGTAGAGTGTGGCAAGCGTGAAGAGAACCGGGTTGCGCGAAACACGCATCAAGCCGGCAATCAATCCGAAGATGAGCGCGAAAAAGTAGGCGAAAAAAGTGACGTACAGAGTCAGCGAGATGCCGCTGCTGAGCAAGGTGATGATGCTCGTGTAATCGGCGCTCGTGAAGATGACGAATGTGGCGGCTAGCCCCGCGAGGATCAGAATGATGACCCACCACGGCATGTTCTCCAGCCCGGCGACTGGTATAGCGCGCCCGGCCGTCGAACGCTTGGGGAGGCGTGCGGTCGTCTCTACGTTGAGTTCAGGCATGAAGATCCTTGCTCGTTCTGAAACGCAGCGGGTATGCTCGCAGGTCGCGAGACATCCTGCCGCGATCGGGTGCATTTCAGTTTATGGGCGAGGCAGCATCCTGAGCGGCATGGAGTCGAAGGATGCGTCTCTGCCGCGGCGGCGACGCTCCGCAAGCCTTCTGCGGCTCCGCTCAGAATGCTTGCTCCGCTTCTTACCCCAAGACTGAAATGCACCTCCGCGACCTGCGACAAGCGCGATGATTTACTTGAGCGGCAGACCAGCGCCGGTGCAATCGGGTTTAGGGCTGATGGCCTTCCACCACTTTTCGCACAATTTGCCCCAGGTACCGTCTGCGTAGACTGCTTTCAAGCCGGCGTCGAATGCGCTCTTGAGTTCGGTGTCACCCTTGCGGAAGACCATGCCCAGGGCTTCATCGCCGAACTGCTTGCCGGTCAGTTTGATCTTGCCCTTGTTGTCTTCAAGCAACTGCGAGGAGGCAAAGGCGTCAATGACGACGACGTTGGCTTGCTTGTTGATCAACGCCTGAACCGCGGCGGGGAAATCTTGGAACTCTTTGACCTGCTTGTTCGGGTCAGCCACCAATTTCTTCGCGGTGATCGAGTTGGTGGTGCCGAGTTGCACAGCCACGAGCGCTTCCGGCTTTTTCAGGTCTTCGGGTTCCTTGATCGCCGTCTCGTCAGTGCGAACAAGCAATACCTGGGTGTTCTTCATGTAGGGCAAGCCGAAATCCACCGTCTTGGCGCGTTCGTCGGTGATCGTCCAGCCGGAGATCGAGAAATCGTAGGTCTTGTTGTTGACCGCGATCAGCAAGCCGTCGAAATCGGCGGTGATGAAGGTTGGCTTGCAGTTGATCTTTTTGCAGATCTCATTGACGAGGTCAACGTCAAAGCCGACGATTTCCTTCTTGTCGTTGATGGATTCGAATGGTGGATACGTGGTGTCGCTGCCGACTTTGAGCGCGCGTCCCTTTAGATCGGGCGCTGCAGGCGGCGCGGTGGTCGGCGCGGCTGTAGGTTTAGGCGCTTCAGTGGGCTTGGGTACGGCGGTTGGGGGAACCGGGGTGGGGGTTGGCGTTGGCGCGGCGCAAGCGACCACGACCAGCGCGAGCGCAACGAGCGCGAACAGAAGTACAGTGCGTTTCATTTTTTCTTCTCCTCCCAGAGTAGAAAACGGCGTCTTGGGTCTTTAGAACAATGCGAGCGCAACCGTGTCATCCGATCAGATTGTCTGTGAGATCACCCCCTTTGCCACACCGAAATGTCGCCGAGAGTATAACAGAGATACTGGATGGTGTCAAGAATTTTGCAAGCGCGAGAGTGACTGGGATGACAAACAGAAACCGCCCCCAGTTGGGGACGGTTTCGCGTTGGACATTCAGAGATCCATTTTCTCGCAGCGAACGAGTTTCTCTCTACTCTGCCGCTATGAGTTGAATCTGCTTCGCGCCACTCTGCTCGGAGACGATGATCCGCAAGCCGGCTTGGACGTCGGCAAGTGTCGCAGCGCCGAGTTTCTGAATCGTCGTCTTGTCATCCACCGTCACGGTTGCGCTGCTGCCATCTGCCTGCGTCACCGTGATCGTATTGCCCTGCACACTTTTGACCGTGCCGTTCGCCGTCGGACGGCCGCCGAGCAGCGCGGTTGTGCCGCCCCGTTGAGTAATTCCTTGCTGGGCTTGTCGCGTTGGCTGTCCCGGCACGGTGGTTTCTCCGCCGGACGCGGTCTGCGCGCCAAGACGTTGTTGGAGGAACTCGGCGCGGATGTTCTGCGCCGTGCGCAATCCGTTGTCGTTGCCCAAGTAATAGCCCACGCCGCCGGAAATAGCCATGAGGACAATGCCAACGACGATAACCAGAATTTGTTTCATTTCTTCTCTCCCCTTTGGTTTGGACTGAGTCAGCCTTGCGAAGGTTGTGGTCGAACTTGCGCAGACAACCTTCGCAAGGTTGAGCGGACTAGGTTTTGTAGCGATCGTAAAAGAACGTGTCAAGCATGAGTTTGCCGATGTAACATATCAAGAGAAAGATGGCGATGGGAACCTGGACGAACGCGAACCAGATATGCGGCGCGATCGCGGGGAGCGGAACGCTCGCGACGATCCACGCGACGAGCGCAGCCATGAGACTCCGGATGACAAACGATCGCCAGCGCCCGCGCACGAGGTCTCCCACTAGCGTATGGCAAATGGCGTATAGCAGATGGCTTGTAGAACTATCCGCCATACGCCATCTGCTATCTGCCGTATGCTAGCGCGCCCAGTCAATCACGCGCTCGTTCGAAAAGTTATAGCGTATCGCGAGCGAGTCCGTCACGCCTTTCAGTACCTGCTGCAAATTCGATCCATCCGCGTTAGCGACGAAGAATTCCCACTTGCCGCTGCGGTCGGAAAGGAACAGGATTTGCTGACTGTCCGGCGACCACGCTGGCGCAACGTTGTTGGCGGCGCGGAAAGCCAGTGGGTCGGCGCGCGTTACCGGGCTCGCATTGCCGCCGTCTGCGTCCATCACGACGATCTCCCAATGGTCGTGCTGCCGCGCCATGAACGCGATCTTTTTCCCGTCCGGACTCCACGCGGGGGATTGGACATTCGTATTCTGGCGATTGAGGTTCCACGCCGGCATGTTGCTGGTCGTGTCCGCGAGCATGATGCCAAAGGTCCCATCGGCGTACGCCAGCGTGTGATTGTCCGCGCTCCACGTCGGCGCGAAGCAATGCTCGGTGCATTGCGGCTCGGTCAGCGCGCCGCTCGCCGCGTCAACCACGCCGATTTTCCAATGCGGGTCAGCGCCGATCGTGAAGCACATGCGCCCGAAACAGAACTGAGAATCTTGTTGAGTGCCGCCCTGTTGCCGCGTGAACGCGATCTTTTTTCCGTCCGGGCGCCAGCGCGGCGAAAGCGGCTGTCGAATGTTCCCCAAGAGCGCGGTCTCATTCGATCCATCGGCGTTCACAATGTACACACCGGACTGACCACCTTGCCAGCGGGTGAACGCGATCTGCTTGCCGTTCGGCGACCAGTTCGGATCCAGTCCGTCCGTCACGCGCGTTAGTCTCGAGCCATCGCCGTTGACGGTGTAGATGTTCCCGCCGCTGGCGTCCTGAAAAACGAGTTTGCCTTGGAGATTGCCAACCGGAATCGGCGTGGCGAAAGGCGGAGTTGGAAAAGGCGTTGCGGTCGGCGTGGGCGCAAGCGCCACATTATCGCCGGTCACTCTCAGGCGAAAGCCGATCGCGTACGGGTTGTTGTTGGTCACGACGACGAAGAACCGTCCGGGGAAATTGAACGCGCCGCGCCACGCGAGATCGTAGATTGACATCGCGGAGGTCGCATTCTGCGGTGAGCCAATGGCGACGGGCTGGGTGGTGGGGTCTTGCTGCCACGCGTTTGCCTGGGCGGGGGTGTAAATAGCCAATTGCACGTTACTGACCCCATAATCCTCAAGCGTCGCCACGATCTGCGACTTGTCCCCGGTATAGTCGAAGTGGAACCACAGACTCGCATTCGCCGCGAGCGTTTGCCAATTCCCGGTCACCATCAACGGGTCGTTCGGTCCAGAGCCGGTCGGCGCGCCGGCGAAAACCGATGGCGCGACCAATGCGGCGACAGCCACAACCAACAAGATTCCCCAAAGCCTCACGTGTTGCATTTTGTCCTCTTCTTCGATAGTCAACAGTCGCCAGTCAACAGTCCCATTGATGGTTTTTACTGTCTACTGGCGACTGTTGGCTGTGGACTGTCTACTCGTACCGCAGCGCGTCGATCGGATGCAGCGTTGCCGCGCGGTTCGCGGGGTAAATGCCAAAGAACAAGCCGACGCCGAGCGAGAAACTGATCGCCAGCAAAACCGCGTCCAGATCAACGACCGTCTGAAGGGTGGTGTTGCCCATCTGAATGCCGGAGATCATCCGCGCGATCGCCGCGCCGAACAAGAGTCCAATCAACCCGCCGAACAAACTCAGAATCATCGCTTCGGTGAGGAATTGGATCAGGATATCGCGCCGGCGCGCGCCGATGGCTTTGCGAATACCGATCTCGCGCGTGCGCTCGGTCACCGAGACCAGCATGATGTTCATGATCCCGATCCCGCCGACGATCAGCGAGATGCCGGCAATGCCGCCGAGGAAAATGGTGAACGCGTCGGTGATCTGAGTTAGAGTATTCAGAATATCTTGCTGGCTCTGGATGGTAAAATCGTCCTGAAATTGGGTACGATGTCGCTCGCGGAGAACGTCGCTGATGTCTTGAACGACGGAATCTTGCACACTGGTGTCGGTGATCCTGACATTGACGGTGGAAACGACATCCCCGCCGCGAAAGCGAGCGGCTCCGACCAAGCGACTGCCCGCCGTCGTGATCGGTACGTAGATCTGCGTGTCGGTGTTCATAAAGCCCGTGCCGCCTTTGGGTTCCATCACGCCGATCACGCGAAAGTTCTGACCGTTGATACGGACGTTCGACCCGATTGGGTCAGCCGTGTCAAAGAGCGTCTGCGCGATTCCCGCGCCGAGCACGACCACGGCTGCCCGCGCCTGGACATTCGCCGCCGAGACAAACTCGCCGCTCGCGACGTTCGCATTCATCGCATATTGATACTCCGGCGTCACGCCAAGGATCCGTCCGACGGCGTTGTTGCCCATATACGCGACTTGACCAAAGCCGTCAATCTCCGGCGCAACAGAGGTCACGTTCGGCAAGGTGGCGAGCGCGTTGGCGTCTTCGCGCGTCAGCGTGGCGGCGGATTCTTGCTGTCGGACACCGCCTTGCTGGGTGTTGCCGGGGCGGACGAACAGCAAGTTGGTGCCGATGCTGTTGATCTGCGCGGTGACGGTGGTCTGCATGCCGCGACCGATGGACAACATCGTGATGACCGCCATCACGCCGATGATGATGCCCAGCATCGTCAAGCCGGAGCGCAGTTTGTTCGCGCTGACACTCCGGAGCGCAATGCGAACACTTTCAATGAGATTCATGGCGGTCTCCGGTGGAGTTATTATTGTACAGAGAAAATTCCGCTTCCGCATCCTTGGGCTTTGCCACCGGCTCGTCGTCCACGATGAAACCGTCACGGATGTGGATGATGCGGCGAGTGTGAGCGGCAATGGCTGGCTCGTGGGTCACCAGAATCACCGTGATTCCACGCTCCCGGTTCAGCCGCTGAAAGATGCTCATCACTTCGCGCCCAGCCTTGGAATCCAGGTTACCCGTCGGCTCGTCGGCTAGAATGATACTGGGGTCATTCACGAGCGCGCGTGCAATCGCTACGCGCTGTTGCTGCCCGCCGGACAATTCATTCGGGCGATGGTGAACGCGATCTGCCAACCCAACGGATTCCAACGCGGCGAGGGCGCGCTGTTTTCGATCCGGCGCGCCCGCGTACACCATCGGCAATTCAACCTGGTCGAGCGCGCGCGTGCGCGGCAGCAGGTTGAAGGTCTGGAACACAAAGCCGATCTTCTTGTTGCGGATGACGGCTTGTTGGTCGTCGCTCAGCTTGGACACATCCACGCCGTCGAGGATGTACGTGCCGCTCGTCGGCGTATCGAGACAGCCGATGATGTTCATCAGCGTGGATTTGCCGGAACCGGAGGGACCCGTGATCGCGACTATCTCGCCACTTTCGACTTGAAGGGAGATCCCATTCAATGCGGGGACCTCCACGTCGCCCATCTTGTAAATCTTTTTGACTTCTTTGATCTCAATGACGGCACTCATGTTATCGCCCCATGAAGATTGCCCCGGCGCCTGGAAGCCCGCCGCCAGTCGTCTGCCGCGTTTGAGTTTGTTGGATGGAAACTTGGTCGCCTTCCTGGATGCCGGGCGAGGTGATTTCGACATATTGGTCATTCGACAGTCCGGTCGTCACGGGCACCGCGATGCTTTGCCCCTTGTACTCCACGGTGACGGTTTTCTGATTGCCCAGAGTCCGCACCGCGCGGAGAGGAACAAGGAGCACGTTTTCGCGCTGATCCACGGCGATGGCAAGGTTCGCGGTCATTCCCGGCTTGACCTGACCATCGTTGTTCGTAATGGCGACCGTGACCGGATAGTTCACGACGCCCTGGGTGACCGTCGCGACCGGACCGATCGCCAAGACCTTGGCATTGTAAGTCATGCCCGGCAGCGCGTCGAGCGTCATCTGCGCGGTTTGTCCGGCTTTGATTTTCGCCACGTCCACTTCGGCGATCGTCACCTTGACCTGTAGTTGCGAAAGGTCAACGATGGTGATCGCAGTCCCGGAGCCGGCTGAATCGCCGACGCCAAAACCGACTTGCGCGACGATGCCATCGAACGGCGCGTAGAGGCGCGCTTTTTCGAGATTGCGCGTCGCCTGATCGAACGCGGTTTGCGAGGAATCGAGTTGCGCTTGCGCGGTGCGCATCGAAGTATCGAGATTGCGCTGCGCTTGCTCCAAGGCAACCTGGTCGCGCTCGAATTGGGTCTGCGCCTGTTTGAGACTGGTGTCGTTGCTGATGTTCGACGCGGTGATGTTGTAATTCGCCAGCGCCGTATTATAGTCAATCGTCGCATTCTGGAGGGTCTGGGCTTGGGGGGTCATGGCGATGTCCGCGCGCCACGCGATCGCGTTGTAATCGCTTTGCGCTTTTTGCAGGGTAATGGTCGCCTTGTCGAGCGCGGCTTTGGCGGCGATCAATTGATTCGGATTCTGCGCCGCCTTGGCTTTGGCGGCTTCCAGGTTCGCCTGAGAATTGGCGAGGGTTGCCTGGGCGGTCCGCAGCGCAAATTGCAGGTTAGTTTTGGTGGCGTCAAAGTTGGCTTTTTGGTTCTCAAGGTTGGCTTTGGCAGTTCGCAGCGCGAGTTCAAGGTCCGTGGTGTCCAGTTCCATCAACAACTGACCCTTTTTGACTGCGTCGCCGACCTGAACGTTGACCTTGTTCACGCGCCCCGATTGCTGGAACGCCATCACCGCGTCTTCCGGCGCGGACACGTTGCCCGCCGCGCTCACGGTGGCGACGAGATTGCCGCGCTGCACGATGGCGGTTTGCGCGCGCGTGCTTACCGCGGCAGCCGCGCCGGCGTTCATCTGACGCAAGCCGAGGATGGCTACGATGGCAATGACAATGATAACTACTGCGCCGATGATAACTGTGTTCCGTTTCATGGTTCTCTCCTGTATGCAATTCCGGAGATTAGAAACTGGAGGTTGGAAAGTAACCTGTCATTGCAGTCATGTTTCCAACCTGCAAGTTCTAACATCCAGGGTCACCGCCCACGCGGAGTCGGGGTCGGTACGCGAAGGTCAAGCACGCGGATTAGGCGCGCCTTGATCTGTCCCTGGGCATCGGGCGCGCCCACGACTAGCACGCGGTCGCCGATTTTCAAATCGCCTAGCGTCGCGCGCTTGATCCGTTCGACGCGCGTGTTCTTGTCAATCAAGACGGTTTGGGTCGTGTCATCGTGCAGTTTCAGCGTGAGGGTTTGACCCTGGATTGCTTCGATGACTCCCGTTGCCCCGTGCGCGCCGCCGAAGAGCAAGCCACGCACCCAATTTTCTCCCGTCCGGTTGTGGACGCTCCAGCGTCCGGCTAGAAAACCTGCGCTGAAAACTCCGCCGAGTATCAGGAGTCCGCCGAGCACAATCAGTCCGTTCCATAGCCATTTGTTTTGCATGAGCCGCTCGACACTAAGAATTATCGTGCTGTTGGATTAAACGCGAATGAGAATTGGATTAGTGCTCGCTAGGTTCGTTCGCCAGCGCGCTAGCGCCGGAATTGCATCGCGTTCGGTCGGATGGTGTCCACTAGTTGTTGCGCCAGCACGAGCGCCGTCACCAGCGCAAAGAGCATCAGTCCGACCTCGGAAAGGGGCAGCGCCTCGATCAACGCCATCAGGGTATCGGGCGAGTAGGAAAACTCGGAGTGGCTGGTGAACACCGCCAAGAAATCCAGCACGCCGTTGTCTTGAAACGCGATGATCATTTCCAAGCCGAACCATACCGCCAGCAGCAGCGAGAAAGAGAGGGCGACGGCGATCAACGGCATACGCGCGCGGCGCGCCCGTTCTTGCTCCATCCGCCACTCGACGGCTGCGCTGATCCGCGCGGCGAGGTCTTGCGGCGCGCGCGCGCGCGGCAGCGCGTGCAGCGCGGCGTCCAGTTTCTGCCCGCGCGCGACGCGCGCGCCGCAGATCGCGCACGCGGCGAGATGTTCGTCCATCGCCGCGCGGGCGCGGTCGCCCATTTGTTTCTCGACGTACTGTTCCATGTCATCCGAGGTCAGGTGATTGGCAGCCATCACGATCCTCCCACGTCCTCCAGGACCAGGCGCAACTGTTGTTTGGCGCGGCGTAGGTGCGTGCGGACAGTGTTCAGCGGCAGGTCCAGTGCCTGCGCGATCTCTGCGTATGAGAAATCTTCGACGTACCGCAATGCGATCACCAGTTGGTATTTCGGTGGGAGTGTGTCAATCGCGTCACGTACCCGCGCATGCAACTCTTGTTCTTCTAACCGCTCCCATGACGTTGGCGCGTCGTCGGCGATCGCTGCGCTGGCGTCCTCGTCGGCATCGGCGCGCGGCGCGGCGCTGTCCAAGTCGCTGAACAGCAGCGGTCGTTTCTTGCGCGCGGCGTCGCGGCACAGATTGATCGCGATGCGGAACAAGAACGGCTTGAATGGCGCATCTGACCGGATGCGCTCGAGCGAGAGGACGATGCGCAAGAACGTTTCCTGCGTGACGTTCTCTGCATCCATTGGATCGCGCAGCAAGCGGTATGCCAGGTTGTAGATCGGCGCGGTGTAGCGCTCCACCAGCGCGCGGAATGAAGACGCATCGCCTTGCTTGGATTGAGTTAGCAGCGTTTCGTCAGACGACGGCAGCGCGAGCAACGCGGTCTCCTTTGTACCACGAATGACGAGCGGAAAAGNNACGCAAGGCTAGCGCAATTTCTGATCGAAGAAATCCGCAATGATCCTGGAAATCTCTGCGCGGCTTGGACGCATGGCTGATTCGGAGGGGAAACAGTGACGTCCGTTCTCGACTGTCGTCAGTTCGGCGGATACGCCCACTGCCGTCAGCCGTTCGTACAACTTTTCTGCATGTTTGATGGAAACCACCTCGTCTTTATCACCTTGAACAATCAAAAAGGGCGCGGCGTCTTTCGAGATGTAGGTGATTGGGCTGGCGCGCGCCAGCATTGGACTATTCGGTGTCCGCACGCCAAAGACTTGCTCGAGCATATTCGCCCGCGCGACGGCATCGTACAGCGTCAGGTCGGTCGGCGCGGAGAGGGCTGCCACAGCGCGCACGCGACTCGATTGATCCGCAAATCCCCCCGCGCCATCGAAGCCGGCTTGGGGATCGGTCACGCCGAGCAAGGCGACCAGGTGTCCGCCGGCGCTGCAACCCCACGCGCCAATGCGGTCTGGGTCGAGGTGATACCTCGCGGCGTTGGCGCGCAGGAAGCGGACCGCGCACTTGATATCCTCGATCTGCGCGGGAAATTTGTAGGATGGCGCAAGCCGATAGTTCACCGCGGCGACGAGATAGCCGCGTTCCAAGAGGTCTGGAATATCCGGCGCGCTATCGCTCCGTGCCTTGTCGCCGGCGCGCCACGAGCCGCCGTGCACATTCACCGCGACCGGCAACGGCTTGCCATTCGATTGCTTGGGGTAATACAGATCCAACTTGAGCGCGACCCCGTTGATCGCGCAGTAGGTGATATCGCGTTCGGCGCTGCCGAAATCGGTGGTTGCCAGGGGAGTCGCGGTGGGCGCGCGCGTTCGGGTCGCCAAAATTGTGGGTGACGCGCCGGTTGCACTTGTCGGCGCGGGCGCAGAGGTTGCGCTGGGCGCGGCAGTGGGCATGGGCGCATTGATCGGAAGATGAAGATTCGCGGCGCAGCGCGTGGCGAACAACAGCGCGTTGGCGAGCAAAAGGAGGACGATTGTTTGCCGGGACATTTTCACTTTTCAATTATATCACCACTTGACCTGATCGCCCAAAAAACAAACTACGACTTGTCTTTGACTACCCTCTGACCGTATTTTGACTTCCTGGTGATATTCTGAACAGAGTAGAGACCGGATGTCTCTGCTGATTTCTTGATGCCAAGGAGCAAGCGATGAGCAGCATGGCAGCGCCCACGGCGGAGCGGACTGCATCCGTCAAGACTGGCGGCAGGTGGAAATTTTTCATTGGCGGCTTGTTGATTTTGGGCGCAATCGCGTACGTCACCCTGTCTTCCTTTCAGACGAACGCGATTTATTATTTGAACCTCAAAGAACTGAATGCCCAGCGCGGCTCACTGATCAATCAACCCGTGCGCGTTAACGCGCCGCTCGACAGATCGTCTATCCAGTTTGACGACAAGACGCTGGTTTTGAAATTCAACTTGAAAGACGAGAACCTGCTGCTGCCGGTCGTCTACAAAGGCGTCAAGCCCGACACCTTCGAGCAGGGCGAGAGCGTTGTCGCCGAAGGCAAGTTGGGAACGGATGGGGTTTTTCAAGCCAGCACGATTCTCGTCAAGTGTCCGTCCAAGTACGAATCGGGCACGCCGGCAAAATAGGGGCAGAAGGATGAAGGATGAAAGAATTCATGCTATTCATCCTTCTGCCTTCGTCCTTTGATGGATTGAAGGAGACGAAGCTATGGCAGACTTCGCAATGGCCGATCTCGGCTACGCGTCCCTGCTGCTGAGTTTGATTCTTTCTCTCTATGCGGCGGGCGCGGCTTTTTTTGCCGCGCGGCGCAATCGCCTCGCACTCTTCGCCAGCGCGCGCCACGCGATCTTCGTCGTCGCCGCGCTGACCACGCTAGCTGTCGGCGTCCTCGAATGGGCGCTCATCACGCACCAATTCCGCTTTGAGTACGTCGCGCTCGAAACCAGCCGCGCCCAGCCGTTGCTCTACAACGTTTCCGCGTTGTGGGGTGGGCAAGAAGGATCGCTGTTGTTTTGGGCGTGGCTCCTCGCCGTTTTCTCCGCGGTCGTTCTCATTCAGAATCAAGACAAGAATCAAGAATTGATGCCGTACGTCATCTCGGGGCTGGCGGTCGCGCTGTCGTTCTTCCTGGCGTTGATGACGATTGTGACCGACCCGAGCAAATCGGGCTTGTTCGTGCTAACGCCCTTGACTGCGAACGGCGCCCAAGCCCTCGTCGGCAATCCGTTTCGACTGCTCGACTTTACGCCGCTGGATGGCAACGGCTTGAATCCTTTGCTCCAGAATCCCGGCATGTTTATTCATCCGGTCACGCAGTATCTCGGCTACGTCGGCTTTACGATTCCGTTCGCGTTCGCGATGGCGGCGTTGTTCACGGGGCGCTTGAATGACGTGTGGATTCGCACGACGCGCCGCTGGACGCTCGTCGCGTGGTTGTTTCTCTCGCTTGGCTTGTTGTTTGGAATGCAGTGGGCGTACATGGAACTGGGGTGGGGCGGCTACTGGGGCTGGGACCCCGTCGAAAATGCGAGTCTGATGCCGTGGCTCACCGGCACCGCGTACCTGCACAGCGTGATGATCCAGGAACGTCGCGGGATGCTCAAGGTGTGGAATCTCGGGCTGGTGATGCTGACGTTCGTGCTTTCGATTCTGGGCACGTTCATCACGCGCAGCGGCGTCATTCAATCTGTGCACGCCTTTGGCGTTTCGAGTCTCGGGCCCTGGTTTCTCGCGTTCCTCGCGGCGACGCTGCTCTCGTTTTTGTACTTGCTGTTCAACCGCATGGACGACTTGAGGGAAGAAAACGAACTCGATTCGCTGCTCTCGCGCGAGTCGTCCTTCCTGCTCAATAACCTGATTCTCGTCGGCGCGGCGTTCGCGACGCTGTGGGGCACGATTTTTCCGATGGTCAGCGAAGCGATCACAGGCAAAAAAGTCACCGTCGGCGCGCCCTTTTTCAACCAGGTCAACGGTCCCATTTTCTATGGGCTAATCGTTTTGATCGGCATTTGCCCGCTGATCGGCTGGCGGCGCGCGACGGCGGAAAATCTGGCGCGCAATTTCCTGCGTCCCTTTGTGGTCGCGCTCGTCACCGCGCTCGCGCTTTTCGTCGTCGGCGTGCGCGAGTGGTACGGCTTGTTTTCGTTCAGCGCGGTCGCGTTCGTGCTGGCGACGATCGGCTTGGAATACTATCGCGGCGTCCGCGCGCGCATGCGTCAGTACGGCGAGAATCCCGTCAAGGCGCTGCTCAATCTAATCAGCAGCAATCGCCGCCGCTACGGCGGCTATATCGTTCACATCGGCGTGATTCTCGCCGTGGTCGGCATTGCCGGCTCGACGTTCTACCAGGTCGAGACGCAGGCGAACCTCAAGCCGGGCGAAACCGTCTCGCTCAAGCAGTATACTTTGCGGTTCGACAGTTTGCCGATCTACTCGACCGAAAATCACGAGGTCGTTTCCGCGAGCATGACTGTTTTCGAGAATGGCGCGCGCGTTGGCACGCTCTCGCCCGAAAAAGACTATTACGCCAGTCCGAATCCCGACCAATCGCAGTGGACTACCGAGGTCGCGGTGCGGACGACCCCGCTCGAAGATTTGTACGTGATCCTCGCCGGTTTCGACGCTCAAGCCGGCACGGCGACGGTCAAAGTCATCGTCAATCCACTCGTCGTGTGGCTGTGGATTGGGTTTGCCACGCTGGTCGCGGGGACCGTGATCGCCGCGCTGCCCGATCCGCGCGAGGCGCGCGCGCTGGCGCGGGCGCGCGTGAAAGAAGCGTTGGCGCAGGTGTAGCGAACGGCGCATGGCGTATAGCGAANNACGCCATCCGCGTTGAGGGTGTATGATAACGATTGCCATAGCGTTGATAATCGTCGGGTCCATTGCCTTTGTCGCATATCCGCTCTTCAAGCGATCGGACGAACTCGGCGTCGCGTTTGTCGGCTTGACCGATCCGGTTTGGGAGGGGTTGGTTACCCAACGCGACGCGATGTACTCGGCGATCAAAGACCTGGAGAACGATCACGCGATGGGCAAGTTATCGGAGACGGATTATCGGTCGCTGCGCGCCAAGTACGAAACCAAAGCCGTCATGATTCTGCAGGAATTGGATAACCTGAGCGCATTGAAACCGAGCGCGCCCGCCGATGACGTGATTGAGCGCGAAGTCGAGCGCTTGCGCGCGGGCGCAGGCGGCGCGTTGGCTTGCCTCAAGTGTGGTACACCGCACGCGGTCGAGGATGTGTTCTGCGCCAAGTGCGGCGCATCGCTCAGGGGGGTGCGGTGCCCCGCGTGCGGCAAGCGCGCCGCGGTCGGCGACAAGTTCTGCGGCAAGTGCGGACACGCGATATGACCGCGGATGGCAAATAGCAAAATGGCGAATGGCACATGGCTATACGCCATTTGCCATACGCGCGAGTAGGAGAACGTATGCAACCGGTGGGCTTGTATTGGAAAATTCTGGACGACAAGAAAATCGCGCCGATTGCGCGCGGGATCGGAGTCCTCACGTTGCTAAACATCGCGGTCGGCTTGTACATGGCGCTCTTTTTCGCGCCGACCGAAAGGACGATGGGCGACGCGCAGCGCATTTTCTATTTCCACGTGCCGAGCGCGTGGGTCGGCTTTCTTGCCTTCTTCATCGTGTTCCTCGCGAGTCTGATGTTCTTGTGGCGGCGCGAACGCAAATGGGACGCGCTCGCGCTCTCCGCCGCCGAAGTCGGCGTCGTCTTTACCACGCTCGTTCTGCTGACGGGACCGCTGTGGGCGAAGAAGGCGTGGGGCGCGTTCTGGGTCTGGGATGCGCGTCTGACGACGACGCTGATCCTATGGCTCATTTACATCGGCTACCTGATGCTGCGCAGCACCGCGGAGAGCGAACGCCGCGCGCGCTTTGCCGCCGTGCTTGCGCTCGTCGGCTTTCTCGACGTGCCGATCATCTTTTTGGCGGTGCAACTGTGGCGCACGCAGCATCCCTCGCTCATCATTACCGACCCGGGCGGGCTGACGCCGCCGATGACACAGACGCTGATGGTGTGCCTGCTGTCGTTCACGCTGCTGTTCGTCTTCCTGTTGATTCACCGCGTGCGCCTGGAGCAGGCGCGCGATCAGGTCAATTTCCTGCGCGAAGCGACGGGGTGAGGCGATGGAATATCTGGCGATTGCTTATGCTTTGATCGCGGTCGTATTGATCGGCTATGCGGCAAGTCTGCGACGGCGCATGGAAACCGCCCAGCGTGAACGCGCGGCGATCGAATCAAAGAAGAACTAGCGGCAGCGTTCCCTGCCGCGGCGGCGAACGCCGTTAGCGATTTCGATTATCGAGATTCATCTTGAAGGAATACTCTGGGACCCGTGCGACGCGCTGGCGAGGAGCGTCGCACGGGTCATTTTTTGACCAGATTTTGACGCAGCGTGACACCGAACAATGACTTGCTGCGGTTATGCTCTTAGTTGGAAATATACATATTCGCATTTGCGAATATATCAAGGAGACGCTGGAAATCGGATGGACAAGAAATTGCTCGAGGAGATCAATCACCTACACGCCCAAGTCTGCGGCGGGCTATCCGATCCCAAGCGGATCGCGATGCTGTACGCGCTGGCAGAGGGTCCCAAGAGCGTGATGGAACTGGCAGAGACGTTGGCGGCGCCGCAGCCGACGATCTCGCGGCACCTGAAAATCCTGCGCGAGCGCGGCATGGTGATCGCCAAGCGCGAGGGCGCGAACATCATCTACACGCTCGGGGACAAGCGCATCATCCGCGCGCTCGATCTGCTGCGCGAGGTGCTGGCAGACCATCTGAACAAGCGCAGCGCGCTGGCGGAAGCAATTGCCTGAGCGCGTCGGGCTCTAGTTTTGTGGAATTTCTGGGGTAATGGTTGCCTCTTTGACAAACCCGCGCTGGGTTTGCAAAGAGGTTGTTCTTGTACCGAGTATTTCAAGGAGGATTGAAATGGCAACGGACAACAAACTCTCGATGGTCGTCTTCAGCGGCGACATGGACAAAGTCATGGCGGCTTTTATCATCGCGACGGGCGCGGCGGCTTCCGGCATGGACGTGACCATGTTCTTTACATTCTGGGGGCTGAAGGCGATTCAGAAAGACAGTTCGCTCACCGGCAAAGGTCTCTTTGGGCGAATGTTGGGGCTGATGAATCGCGGCGGCATTGACACGATCGGTCCCTCGCGCTTTAACTTTGGCGGGATGGGGCGCTGGATGATGAAGACGATGATGCGGTCCAAGAACGTCGCCTCCCTGCGTGAACTGCGCGACATGGCAATCGAAATGGGCGTCAAGATCATGCCGTGCCAGATGAGCATGGACGTGCTGGAGATTGGCACTGACAAGATGCTCCCCCAAGCCACCGCGCCGGTCGGCGTCGCGGCGTTCATCGAAGAAGCGAGTCATTCAAAAGCAACGATGTTCATCTAGGGGATGGAGATTAGAGGATAGAAGTTGGAGGTTAGAAATTGGAAATTGGACATTGGACGCCGTTGACTACCTTATCTAATCTCCAGTCTCCAATCTCCAACTTCTAACCTCCAACCTCCAACTTCCAAATCAACAGGAGACATACACATGGCTGACCCAATTAAACCCGATCAGATTCTCGATCTCAAGGGCTTGCTTTGCCCCATGCCGGTGGTCAAACTGTCCATGGCTGTCAAGAAACTGCAAGCCGGACAGACGATCGAAGGCATCGCGACCGATCCCGGCGTGATGGCGGACATTCCTGCCTGGGCGCGCACGAGCGGCAACGAACTGCTCTCGATCGAGCAACAGGGTAAAGAGTATCACTTTATCGTGAAGAAGACGGCGTAAAAAGTGATGCGTGATGCGTGAGAACTGAACACGTGTCACGCATCACGTATCACGTTCGATACAAGGATTACCATGACTATTCAACTTGTCACCGGCGCGCTGGCTCTGGCGGCGCTGGTGTTTTCGATAAGCGTCTTTGCGTCGCGCTGGGCGCAGATGCAACGACTCTCATTTGCGAAAGACTTTTCGTACCCGAAAGATTCTGCGCTGAAAGGCATCTTGTACGCGTTCACCCTGGGCATGGCGCCGTGGGCGAAAGAGAGCACGCGGATTCACATGCTCGCGTACTTGCGCGGCATCGCGTTTCACGTCGGCATCTTTGCAGGACTCGGCGCGCTGCTTGCCAGCCCCTGGTTTGATTTGATTCCGACGATCATCCGCATCGTCTGCGCGGTTCTCACCGGCTTTGGCGCGGCGATGGGCGTCGCGGGCGGAATTATGCGCGTCGTGGAGCATCATCTCAAGGCGATCAGCACGCCGGACGATCACGCGTCGGTCTGGCTGGTGACGCTGTTTCTCGCCGCGATGACGCTCGCGCTCGTTTCGAGCGCGTTTGTGCCGGCGATGTGGGTTGTCGCGGCGGCGATGCTCGTCTACGCGCCGATCGGCAAGATTCGCCACTGCATCTACTTTTACTTTGGGCGCTTGTTCTTCGGCATTCACATCGGACGGCGCGGCGTGGTGAGTGGATTGATCGAACACGCGATTCCGGTTCGGAGCGAGGTGAGGCATGGCAGATAACACCGCAGTCTCTAAAGCGCTCCAAGTTCTGGAAAGGCAACTGAATCGTCCGCTGATGGCGGCGCTACAAGTATGCGCGCGCTGCGGCGTGTGCGCGGAAGCGTGCCACTATTACGTCGCCGATGGCGAACTGGAACATGTGCCGGCATATCGCGCGGAAGAACTGCGCAAGGTCTATCGCCGCAAGCACGATTTCTTCGGCAAGCACTTGCCGAACTGGGTCAACGCGCAAGACCTCGACGAGGCAACGCTCGAAAAAATGGCGGAGATGGCGTTCAGCGAATGTACCCTTTGCCGACGCTGCACGTTCAACTGTCCAATGGGCGTGGACACGCCGCTGATGATGCGCGCGCTGCGCGCGATGGCAACCGCGTCGGGCAAAGCGCCCGAAATTCTGGAGATGCTCGCGGACGCGGCAATCGAAAAGGGCAAAGACCCGGCGATGTTCAGAGACTTGTTCGTCGCCCAAGTTGCGGAGATGGAAAAAGAACTGCAAGCGCTGGTCGGCGATCCGAACGCGCGCATCACGGTCGAACGCGAAGGCGCGCGCGTGCTCTACGTCGCGCTCGCCGGCGCGCACACGATCCTGCCGCCCGCCGCGATCTTTTGGGCGGCGAAGGAAGACTGGACGCTCAGCATCTACGAAGCCGCGAACTATGGCGTCTTTCTCGGCGACACCGCGCGCGCCAAGACCATCGCGTCGCGCATCATTGACGAAGCGAAAGCGTTAAAGGTCCAAGAAGTCATCGTCGCAGAGTGTGGGCACGCGTGCGCGTCGCTCGTGTGGGACGCGCCGATCTGGTTCCAGGAGCAATTCCCATTCCGCGTCCGCAGTCTGGTCGAAGTGATGGCAGAGTACGTGCAGCAAGGTCGCCTGCCACTCGATCCGTCCGCGAATCCCGAAGCGATCACGTACCACGATTCGTGCAATCTCGCGCGCACGAGCGGCATCTACCGCGAGCCGCGCGTCATCTTGAACGCGGTCACCACGAACTTGCGCGAGATGACGCCGAACGGCTTGGAGAATTATTGCTGCGGGGGCGGGGGGGGGCTGGTCGCGCTGCCAGAGTATGACGACAAGCGCATGAAAGCCGGCAAGCCCAAAGTGGATCAAATTCGCAAGACCGGCGCGGAGATTGTGGTCGCCGCGTGCGAGAACTGTCGCTTACAACTCGGCGACTTGAACGCGCACTACAGCATGAACGTGCAAATCACCGCGCTCGCCGACCTGGTCGTGAAAGCGATGCGGTTACCTAAGTCAGTAGCAGTTCCGCTTCCAAATGCAGCGGCGGTTGCGGTTGGAGAATAGCGTCGAATTTGACAAGAGAGCAAAGTGTGTGGTAAAGTAGCGCCACGATGACGAACCGCTTTTCGATCCCGCTGACGGTCGCGGGATCTTCGACCTTTGCGTTTTACTTTTTTGGCTTTTTTTATGCCGCCGATTCAACGCGGGGTCGAATCGTCACGCCGGTCGAGTAGGCAACTCGGACCAGTAGTTGGCTAGGAGCGTGGGATTTAACCCCACGCTCTTTTTGTTTTCCGGGGCGCGGGGTAACTCTGTTCTACGAGGAGGAATAGTCTATGTTGGCTCCATCGTATTTTGTCGGCTTGGATCTGGACAGCGCGGCGCGCCAGTTCGATGCCGCGATCGGCGCGACGCCGTGGCGGCTCATCGCGGGTCCCGTTACCTTCGCCGACTCGCTGGCGGGCTTTCGGGAAATGCTCGCGTGGCTGCATCGTTACGACTGCGCCCCGCCCCAGACGGTGGCGTGCATGCAAGCCGCGGGTTTCTTGGGCGAACCGCTCGCGTATTTCTTGGCTGCCCAAGGTTATGGCGTCGCCATCGAACCTTTGGCGAGAATCAGGCGCGCCTTCCGCAAGCAGACCCGCGACCTGTCCAAGCAGGATAGCGCTCAGGTAGCGGAGTACGCCTCTTGTTGCTTGGACGATTTGCGTTTGTGGCAGCCGCGCGCGGAACAACTGGAACAGGTCCAAGCCCTTTTGGCAAGATGCGAGCGACTTTCCCTGCGCGTTCAGGCAGTTGACGATCAAGTCCGATGCTTGCTCAAGCCGCGTCCCACCGTGGCTGACGAGTGGCCCTGGTACTGACGCCTTGTCATTTCGAGGAGCGGAGCGACGAGAAATCTCCACGCAGTACGGAGATTTCTCGCTGCGCTACCCAGAAACTTGACGTTCGTAGTATGCGCTTTTCTCGTCGCTAACATACCGCCACGCGGAGGTATGTACTCTCGAAATGACAGGCGAAGGGCTTGATAGTGCGTAGAGCCGCCCGACCGGCGTTGCTAGCGCGCGGGCGGTCCGCCCAAGTTGTTGGGTTGGATGTTCACCCAGCCCGCGGTTCGATTGCCGATGTACACTCGACCCAGCGCAATGTTCTCTGTGATCCCAAATGGATCGGGCATGGGAATGGCGCGGACGGGCGAAAAGTCAACCGGCTCTAGAACCTCGAGTTGACTCTCTTTCGTCGCCGCGATGTACAGCGCGCCGGTTTTCTGGCTCACCCAGATCGCNNAAGACCAGGCGCTCGGGCACGCGGCTGATGTCGAACACCTGAAGACTCATCGCGTCGCGATTCGTGACGTAGAGTTGGTTGAGCACCGGATTGACCGTGACGCCGAGCGTGCCGGCGCTGGCGGCGAGACAGCCGTCCAGCCGGTTGTTCGCCGCGTCGATCGCCGCGACGCGTCCGCCGCGCGAGATTGCGACGTAGGCGCGGTTCGTCTTCGGATTGATGGCGATGGCGGTGGGTGCACTTCCGCAATCGGCAACGCGGATGTCTGTCATCTTCCGCATCGTCGCGGCGTCAATCGCCGAAACCGACGCGCTCCCGGAATTCGCGACGAACACGCGGTCGTTGACCAGTGCCACGCCCCAGGGCTGGGAGCCGACGGGAATCGTGTTGACGATCGTTCGACCGATCTCGTCCCAGACGATCACCGCGTCGGCGTCCTTGCTCGCGACGTACAGCCGGTTACGCGCTGTATCCGAGACCAATCCGCTGGGCGCGCTGACCCAAAAGCCCTCCGGGCTGGGCGGGATCGGCGTGGCTGTCGGTATTGCCGTCGGGGTTTGCGTTGGGGTGGGGGTAGGCGTTGGCAGATTGCCAAGCGCGGCGCACGACGCAAAGAGAAACAGGATCAACGTAGAGACGATGGTCGAAGTGAGGGCAGCGCGTGTGCGGTTGGCGAAGCGACCCATGGGTTGTTCCTTTGAGCGCGCCGAAGGCAACAGGGTTGGGAGATTCTTACCATACTGATTATACCGCGCGGTCTGCACTGCGTCAACGCGCGATTTGGATTTGACGCAGCATACTGGCAGAGGTATAATCCGGGCGAGCGAATGGTTGGACTGAGAGGAAACGATGCAAACGCCAACAGTAACTTTAGAGAATGCGGACGACGCTGAGGACGATGATTTGTGGAACGCCGTCCTTGCACATCAAAAATATCACGCGAATCATCCAAATGAGCCGGCGGAGATTTTTGATTCGGCGGAAGCGTCTTTACAAGCGACGAAAGTATCGTTTGGTGTGGCTGGTGATTGAAGAGGACAAGTCGATCGAGATCGAATATATCGGACCCAAAGCGCCCGAGTTGTACGAGCAATTAGGATTGGGACGACCCGATGCCGAATGACCGAAGAGAGCGTGCAGATACATTCTTGCACGCTCTCGTGTTTGTACATTTGCTCCAGGTGTCATCGCGAGGAGGCATCCTGAGCGGAACGGAGCGAAGCGGAGTGGAGTCGAAGGATGCCGACGAAGCAATCCCCAAGCCGCGAATTGGGGATTGCTTCGCTTCGCTCGCAATGACTGGAGCGTTGGGAATTGCTTCGCATCCTTCGACTTCGCCGCGCTCCGCTCAGGATGCTCGCAATGACGCTACGGGATCTTGTCCGGAATCTTCGGCTGCGCGGCGTCGTAATGCTTTTGGCAGAGCCAGCGGAAATCACCTGTGTAGGTGGGGATGCGCTTGAGACCCAGTTTGGCGTGATTTGGATCGAGTTCGCGGAGGAGCGCGTGGAGCGCGAGGACGCCAGAGCGATTGACTTCATCCAAGCCGCCTTCGCGCAAAATTGGCGCGTCGGAGGGCTTGACCTCTGGGAACAATTTGCTCGTCGCCTCTTTCGTCAGATTCAGTTCGTCCTCGAAACCTGATTTCTTGATGGTGTCCGCGCCGAAGAAGGAGTTGACGGCGGGCGCGACGAGCGGCAGCGCGGTTTTCAAAACGCTTGCGATGAAATTCGCGTATGGTGCGACGCGCTTGACCCAATCCTGGCTGGCGTCGAATTCGTAAACGCCCGCGCCTTTTTCGATGATCGGATGCTGGCAACCGTCTGCCTCACACCACAAGTGCAAGCAGTAGCGTTTGGCGATGAGTTTCTTTTTCCAATCGGCGTCAATCGGCGTGATGGTGAAGAGACGCGGACCTTCTTTCGATTCGCTCGCGATTGCTTGCATCACGGCGAAGACATAGTTGGCAATGCGGCTGTCCAACCCGTCGAGTTTCGATTCAATCGCGCGGAGTTGTTCGCCCAAGCCCGTCTCTTCAAAACCGAAAAGCAGTTCGACGATGTTTTGTCGCGTGCCACAAGTCAGGCATCGAACAGTCATGTCGCCGTCTTCGAGAAATTTACGGAGCGTGTCAATCGGAAAACGGCCGTTGCACGGTCTACCATCGGCGCGCTTGCACGGCACGGCGAAATAGTAGCGACCTTCCATCCCAGGCCAGTTGTCGGTGATGAGTTTTTGTAGCGTCTTGCGGAGGACGTTCATAAAGAATTCGGGCCACACCGCCTGCGCGTAGATGTGGAATTCGCGTTCGCGCAATTCGAGCATCGCTTCGCCGTGACGCTTGTTCCGCAGAAACATTCCCTTTTGCCAGTGCAAGCGGCGCCCTGACATATCGTACGCGTAATCGTGCGTGCGGACAATCATCCACGGCACCAAGCCAGGGGGCGCGTCTTCCATCGCGCACACCATCGCGATGCGGCGATGGCCACGCGTTGGTTCTTCATCGGCAAGCCAGGGGAGCGCGGGGCGCACTTGCGGGACGTGTTGCGCGACGAGACTCGCATTCCCTTCTTCGAGCCGATACGACACGTCGTGCTTTTCCATCAGCCGAAGGAAAAAGGGATAGAGCGTCGGATCGTATTTTTGCTCGCCCTTGAATGGATGATCCCACCAGACTTCTTTCAAACGACGGTCGAGCAGGATGCCGTCCATTTCTTGTGTCTTGCGATCCTCCAAGACAAAGCCAATCGCTTTGGTCAACCATTCGGGTTGAAGAACAACGTCGTTTTTCAATCGCTCGTCGTCGCCGTAATAGACGATGTAGCCCAAATCGTGCATCAGTGTCGCGAGCGTCTCGGTGTCAATGTCGTCCAAGCCGTGATGCGCGCACACATCGGCAAATTTGGTGTAGGGGATGCACGGCTCTTTCATCGCAAGGAGTTCATCGCGTGCCGCGCGCCAATCGCGATTGAACGGCATTCCCATTTGCTCAAGATTCTTTGCCGCGTCCGCAATCATCGTCTTGAGTTCCGCGATGCCGACCTTTTCGCCTGTGGCGGGATCGTCAACCAGACTGTCCACCTCGAGAAAGTCAACAATCATCGAGCCGAAATCGCGCTTGAGCACTTCCTTGTCAATGCGCGCGATGCGCTCGCCTGTTTTGCAGTGCGTCGAGACGATGATGACGCGCGCATCGTCGCCGACGCGCAGACGAATGATCTTGAGCCAATCTTCCACCTGCGATGCCTGCACGCCTTTGCGCGGCTCCCACACGAGCAGGTAGACGGAGCGGCGGCTGAAGAAGAATTGGTGGGTGACGCGATATGCTTCTTGCCCACCAAAATCCCAGGCGTTGAATTGAATATTCACGCCGTGCTTTTCTGGATGCGGCGAAAGCAACGCCTTGACATCAATTCTTGCGCCGTGCGTTGTTGGTTCATCCGCTCGGGGCTCTTGACCTGTCAGTGCTTTCAGCAGAGTTGTCTTGCCAACGCCCCCTTCGCCGACGAGAACAAGTTTGGCTTCGTAGAGGGGTACTGTGCCCTTCTCGAGGCTGCGAAGGTATGCGAGGAGTGTGTCTCCTCCTTGGCTATATGCGCTCTTGAGTGCAGAGTTGAGGGGATTGCCTTCGAGATCAATCTGCCAAAGCATCTTCTTCAGCCGCGCCAGCGACGCTGGCAGTGTCTTCAATCTATTCCGTGCAAGTCCAAGTTCCTCCAAGTTGATGAGGTGTCCTATGGATTTGGGCAATGTTGTCAGTTGGTTGTGGTTGAGTTGAAGTGTTGTCAGATTAGTGAGACTACCTAATGATTCAGGCAGCATCGAAAGTCGGTTCCCATCTAGCCAAAGTTCCTCCAGATTAGTGAGCTGACCAATAACATTAGTCAGTGTAGTGAGTTGGTTGGATTCGACACCAAGCCGCCGTAGGTTGACAAGCCCGCAAACGGAATCTGGCAGCACCTTCAGCCGATTGTTGCTA
>DHFK01000046.1 GCA_002400365.1 Anaerolineales bacterium UBA4826
TGACCTCACCCCCATCCCCCCGCCCTTCGGGCGTCCCCCTTCCCCCTCTCCTGTCGCGAAGTTCAGCGACAGGAGAGAGGGAGGGGGGCACGGGGGTTAGGGGTGAGGTGGGTGAGGCAAACACCTCCTCCGTCGGTCGGAACAACTCGCCGGTGCCGGGTTGTTCCCACGGCGGTAGCGTCCCGCCCGCCGGAGCGGGCAAGGTGCGCGTCTTGATAAAGTTCTCAACGTCCTTCTTGCTAATGCGCCCCCCATCGCCGGTGCCTTTGATTGTCGCCAACTCTGCGTCAGAGAGATTATTCTCCGCGATCATCCGCGCGACGACGGGAGTAAGTCGTTGGCTAGTTTGTTTGTTAGATAGTTGGGTAGTTGGTTGACTTGACGCGGCGCTCCCCTCCCTTGTCGTTGACGGGGGCGCGGCTGGGGGTTGAGTTTCTCCCGCCGCGCCGATCACCGCGAGCACTGTCCCGGCTTTCACGGTCGTTCCTTCTGGGATGATAATTTGCAGCAGCGTGCCGGCAGCCGGCGATGGAATCTCGGTGGTCACTTTGTCGGTGACGACTTCCATGATTGGCTCGTACTGCTCAACCTTGTCGCCGACTTTCTTAAACCATTTGCCAACGGTTCCTTCGACGACACTTTCGCCGAGTTGCGGCATGACGATGTTTGTTGCCATTTCAATCTCCAGACGACAGACAACAGACAACAGGTTTTTCTGAATTCTGATGTCTGATGTCTGTGGTCTCAGTACCTTGCCAGTTTCCGCACCGCCGCCGCGATCTTCTCCGCGTTTGGCATGAAGAAATCTTGCATCGTGCGCGCGAACGGCACCGCCGGTACATCCGGTCCCGCCACGCGCATCACCGGCGCGTCGAGATACTCGAACGCCTCGCCCGCGATGATCGCGGCGACTTCCGCGCCCCAACCGAGCGTCAGGTTGTCCTCGTACACGATCAACGCCTTGCTCGTCTTTTTCACCGATGCGAGGATCGTTTCCTTGTCAATCGGATTGAGCGTGCGCGGATCCACGATTTCAACGCTGATGCCGTCGCGCGCGACCTGCTCCGCGGCGTTCAACGATTCGTGCAGCATCAAGCCGAACGCGATCACCGTCACATCCGTACCCACGTGCTTGACATCCGCCTTGCCGAACGGAATCGAATAGTACTCATCCGGCACCTCGCCCTTGATGAGGCGATACGCTTTCTTGTGTTCGAGGAACAGCACCGGGTCATTGACGCGGAACGCATAGCGCAGCATCCCGACGACATCGTACGGCGTTGCCGGCGCGACGACGTACAGCCCGGGCACGTGCGCGTAGAATGCTTCGATAGACTGCGAATGATACAACCCGCCGCCAACGCCGCCGCCGTACGGCACGCGCATAATTAGCGGACACGTCCACCCGCCGTTGGAGCGATAGCGCAAGCGCGCGGCTTCGTTGACGATCTGGTTGAACGCCGGCGCGATAAAATCCGCGAATTGGATTTCGGCGACCGGGCGCAAGCCGTACAACGCCGCGCCGATGCCGATCCCGACGATAGACAATTCCGAGAGCGGCGAATCCACCACGCGTTTCTCGCCAAACTCTTCGATCAATCCTTTCGTCGCGCGGAACACACCGCCGCGCACGCCGACGTCCTCGCCCGTGATGAAGATGTTAGGATCGCGGCGCATTTCTTCTTGCAACGTGCGCGTCACGGCTTCGATGTTTGTAAGCACAGCCATAAAGTTCTCCAGTCGCTAGTCAACAGTAGACAGTCAACAGAAAAGCAAGAGGTCTGGCGACTGGCGACTGTCTACTGACGACTGATTTCTCCCCACACATTCTCCAGCGCCGCTTCCGCCGGCGGATATGATGCGTTCTTGGCAAATTCGTTCGCGTCGTCCACGGCTTGTTTCGCGCGCGCCTCGTACTCTTGCGATCTCGCTTCGTTCAACAATCCGACACTTTCCAGGTACTGGCGCATCCGCAGCACCGGGTCTTTTTTCTTCCACTCGTCCACTTCTGCGCGCGAGCGATACGTCCGATCGTCGTCGTCCGACGAGTGCGGCACCGGGCGATAGGTCTTGGCTTCGACCAACGTCGCGCCCTCACCGCGCCGCGCGCGCTCGACTGCCTCGCGCATGACGCGATACACTTCCAACGCGTCGTTGCCATCCACGATTACGCCGGTCATTCCGTACGCCACCGCGCGGTCGGCGACGTTTGGCACCGGCATCTCTTTGTGAACCGGCACAGAAATCGCATATTGATTATTCTGGCACAGGAAAATGACCGGCAGTTTGAAAATCCCTGCCCAGTTCAGCCCTTCGTGAAAGTCGCCTTCGGCGGTCGAACCCTCGCCAAAGCAGGTCAGCACAACTTCGTCCGTGCCTTTGTATTTGATGGCGAAGGCGATGCCGGCGGCTTGGGGAATTTGCGTCGCGACCGGGCTGGAACCGCTGACGATTTTCAGAGCGCGGTTGCCATAGTGCGCGGGCATCTGATGCGCGCCCGACGACGGCTCACCTTGCTTGCCGTACAGCGCGAGCATCAAATCGCGCGGCGTCATGCCGATTGTGAGCGACAGCGCCAGGTCGCGATAGTACGGATGCACCCAGTCGTACCCTTTTCGCAGCGCGAACGCCGCGCCAACCTGGGTGGCTTCATGGCCGATGCCGGAAATGTGAAACGCGACCTCGTGCTGACGATGCAGAATCCACATCCGTTCGTCGAGTCGGCGCGCCAGCAAGATGTGCCAGTACAGCTCCAGCGCTTGCTCGTCGCTCAAGCCGAGCGCGCGGTGTTGCGCTTTGGTTTTCACCTCGTTTATTTTCGCCGCTGCAATCATTTTGCCTCTCAGAGAAAAGGGGAGAAAAGGAATTACGCTTTCCTCTCTCCCCTGTCTGCCTGCGGTTCATCTGGACTATTTGCCGGCAAATCGTTTGCTGACTTGAGCCCAGTTCACCACGTTCCACCACGCGGCGATGTAATCGGCGCGGCGATTCTGGTACTTTAGATAGTACGCGTGCTCCCAGACATCCACGCCCAGAATCGCGAGCTTGCCTTCCATGATCGGCTGGTCCTGGTTTGCCGTGCTTTCGATGGACAACTTGCCGCCCTGGTTGATCAGCCACGCCCAGCCGCTGCCGAAACGCCCCATGCCGGCTTTGGCAAATTGTTCTTTGAACGCGGCGAAACTCCCGAACGACTTGTTGATCGCGTCCGCCAGCGCGCCGGTCGGCTCGCCGCCGGCTTGGGGCGCCATGATTTCCCAGAACAGCGTGTGGTTCATGTGCCCGCCGCCGTTGTTTCGCACCGCGGTCCGGATTTCTTCTGGCACGCTGTTGATTTCGCGCAGCAGGGCTTCGATGCTTTTGTTTTGGAGGGCGGGATATTTCTCGAGCGCGGCATTCAGGTTCGTGACGTAGGCGGCGTGATGCTTGTCGTGATGGATCTCCATCGTCTTGGCGTCAATGTGCGGCTCGAGCGCGTTGAACGCGTACGGTAGAGGAGGTAGTTGAAAAGCCATTTTCTATTTTCCCTTCGTGAGAGATTCTGTTTCGCGTCATCACGAAACACTTTGCCTATCGAGGCGCGGGAATCATAGCACACTCTTTCCGGTTGTCAAGGGACTAGGGCGATTTTCGGGGCGCGAATGACCAACGTCTAACGAAAGATTAACGCGTTCTGCAACTCCCACATCCGCCAATAATAACCATTCAGTTGCAGCAACTCGGCGTGCGTGCCGCGCTCGATCACACGCCCGGCATGAAGAACCAAAATCTCGTCTGCGTCTTCCAACCCGACTAGACGATGCGTGATGATCAACGTCGTGCGGTCCGGCACCAACTGTTGGATCGCGCTCAGCACGTGGCGCTCGGTCGCCGGGTCGAGGTTGGCGGTTGGCTCGTCGAGAACCAGGATCGGCGCGTGTTTCAAAAGCGCGCGCGCGATCGCCAGGCGCTGGCGTTCGCCACCGCTCAAGCGCAGTCCTTGTTCGCCGATCAGCGTATCGTAACCGCGCGGCAAGGACGCGATAAAAGCGTGACACTGGGCTTGCCGCGCCGCCACGATCATTTCGGCGTCGGTCGCAGCAGGACGCGCGAGCAAGAGGTTTTCGCGGATCGTCGCGTTGAACAGGTGCGTCGGCTGCGAAACGACGGCGAACAGTGCGCGCGCTGCGTCCGGCGCGTACGCGCGCAAATCGCGTTCGCCGACGACGATTGTGCCGGTTTCATAGTCCCACAAACGCAGCAGCAGGTTGACCAGCGTGGATTTGCCCGCGCCGCTGGGTCCGACAATCGCCAGACTTGTTCCAGCGCGCAAATCGAAACTCACTCGGTCGAGCGCAAGCGGTTCGCCCGGCGCGTAGCGGAAGGACAGGTCGTCAACAGAAATTTTCGATTGCCGATTGCCGATTGCCGATTCTTTGGGTTTGCCACGCGTAACCGGCGCGCCTCCCGTAAACGGAAAATCGAAAATCGAAAATCGAAAATCGAAAATTTCAAACAGCCGCCGCGCGGACTGCAAATTACTTTCCAGGTATTGAAACGCCAGCGGCAACGCGAGGACGCCTTCAAAACTCGTCAACACGGCAAGCGCGATCACGGGTAGATAGACACCCTCCAGCCGCGCGGATGTCACCATCGGAATCGCGATTGCCAGCGCCGACCACATGGCAAGGTGGGTTAGCCAATTCCCCGCCGCGTTGTGCAAGCCGGTGAGCGATGCCATGCGCGTTTGCTGGCGTACCAACTCGCGGCTCAACGTCCTGATACGCTCCGCCTGCGCCTGCTCGCGCCCAAAAGCGATCAGGTCTGCGATACCTTGAATGCCATCTACCAACTGCGCGTTGAGTTCCGAGCGAAGTTGGACGGTTTGTTGGTTCGTTCGTTGGCTAACGCGCAGCACAATCAGTGGCACGACGACGCCGACCAGGCACATGAATATCAGGACGATCAGCGCGAGCATGGACGAGTAGCCGGAGAGGAAAACGAACATCGCCCCGGCAATGACCAGCGCGACCAGCGGCGGCGCGAGGATGCGGACGTAGAAATTTTGCAGCGTCTCGATGTCGCCGACGATGCGGCTGAGCAAATCGCCGCTGCGATGCGCGGACTGCATCAATTGCGCCGGCGCAAGCGGCTCGATCGCTTTATAAAACCAGACGCGCAAGCGCGCGAGTAGACTAAAGTTGACATAGTGCGAAACATAGCGTTCGAGATAACGAAACGCGCCGCGCGCGATGCCAAAGAACCGCACGCCGACGATTGGCACGGCGAGATCGGCGATGGAGGGATGCCGCGCCGCGCTGGCGATGATGTACGCCGCGGTCGCCATCAAGCCGATGCTGCTGCCGATGGTGCACGCGCCGAGAAGGATGGCGAGGGCGATCCACCATTTGAAAGGGGCAGCGAGGCGGAGTAAAGCGTAAAACGTGATAAGTGACGAGTGACGGGTGGCGCGATTTTCGATTTGCGATTGCCGACTGCCGACCACAGGATTGAACCTGCTCCCCTGTTCCCCCGCTCGTCTGCTCCTCTGCTCCTTTGCGTCCTGAGCGGAGCGCAGCGGAGTCGAAGGACTGCTCCACTGCTGTCCAGAGTGCCTCGTCACTCGCCACGCGCCACTCGCCACCACCAGCCGACGGTACACACCGCGCTGCTGCATAAGCGACACGTGCGTGCCGGTTTCTGCGACGGAGCCATCTTGCAGTACGATGATCTGATCGGCGCGCGTGACGGTGTTGAGACGATGACTGATAATCAACGCCGTTTTGTTTCCGAGCAGCCGCTCGATGGCGTCCTGAATCAGCGTTTCGTTTTCGACGTCCAAGTTCGAGGTCGCCTCGTCCAGGATGAGAAACGGCGCGTCTTTGAGAAACGCGCGCGCGAGCGCGAGGCGCTGCGCCTGTCCCGCGCTCAACCGCGCCCCCCGTTCGCCGATCATCGTCTCGTAACCCTGCGGCAGCGCGCGGATGAATTCGTCGGCGTGCGCGAGTTCTGCCGCGCGAATTACATCTTCCATCGGCGCGTCGGGACGCGCGAGACGGATGTTGGCGGCGACGCTTTCGTTGAACAGGTACGGCATTTGCGGCACCCACGCAATCTGCGCGCGCCATTCTTGCGGCAACCACTCGCATAGTGGAACGCCATCGCAAGTGATTTCACCCCGCTCGGCTTGAATGAATCGCAGCAGCAAACTGACGACCGTACTCTTGCCCGCGCCCGTCGGTCCGACCAGCGCGGTGCGTTGTCCGGGCGCGATCTCGAACGAGACGCCGTGGAGGGCAGGACGGTCGCCGGCGTAGGTGTAGTGAACATCGTGAAAAGTGACGAGTGACGGGTGACGAGTGCCGCGGATCACGTCACTCGTCACTCGACACTCGGCACGGTGGGTCGGCGTCTCCAGTATCTCAAACACGCGCTGCGCCGCCGCCGCGCCAGACATGCCAGCGTGAAACCGCGTGCCGAGCAAGCGTAAGGGCAGGTAGAAATCCGGCGCGAGCACCAGGACGAAGAACGCCTGCTCGAATTCCAATTGACCGTAGAGCAGCCGCAAGCCAACCTCGACCGCGACAATTGCCGTGCTGATCGTCGCGATCGTTTCGAGCGCGAAGGCGGAGAGGAACGCGACGCGCAACACGCCGAGTGTCGTGTCACGGAACCGATGACTGATCCGCGCAATCGTTTCGATCTGCTCGCGACTGCGCCCGAAGATTTTCAGCGTCGTCAACCCTTGCAAAACGTCGAGGAAATGCGCGCTCAGCCGGCTGAGCGACTGCCACTGCCGGCGCGTCAGCGCGTCCGCCGCGCTGCCGATCAGAAGCATGAATATCGGGATAAGCGGTCCGGTCAGCAGCAAGACAAATCCCGAAAGCAAATCGAGCGGGAAGACGAACGCGAGGACAGAGAACGGGACGAGCGCGGCAAGAACGAGTTGCGGCAAGTACTGGCTAAAGTACGCTTCCAGCGCTTCGATGCCTTCGACGAGCGTGTTCGTCAGTTCGCCGGTGCGTTCGCCGCGTGCGTACGTGGGACCGAGCGCGAGGAGGTGATCGAAAACGCGTTCGCGCAAATCCGTTTTGACGCGCGCGGCAATCCGAAACGCGGCAACCTCGCTCCCCCACGCGAACGCCGCGCGCGCGGCGATGAGCGCGAGCAAGCCCAGCAGCAAGCCCCACACGCCGTCGAGCGTCGCGTGCTGGAGAAACACCTGCGCGATGATCTGGCTCAGCGCGCGCGCCTGAACAATCGTCAAGACGCCAACGCCGAAACCTAGGATGATCGTAAGGACGAGGAAGACGCGCGCGGCGCGGAGTTGCTGGAGCAACCGCTTGTCCAGATTCATGGCGGGAATAAAACGTAAAACGTGAAACGCAATGACTTGACCAGGTTTACGTTTTACGTTTCACGCATCACGCCTCACGCCGCCAGCGTTTTCTTGCTCACCCGCTGCCGGAACACATAGTACGTCCAACCTTGGTACAGCAACACAATCGGGACGAAGATCAGCGCGACGATCGTCATCACGGTCAGCGTGTACGGGGACGACGACGCGTTGTAGATCGTCAGACTGAACTTGGGNNTCGGTCATCACGTAACTCGCGCCGAGCGAGCCAAAGAGCAGGACCACCGCGGGGATCCAGAGTTTAGACGCCGCCGCGCGCGCGCGGTCCACGATCGCGTTTTCGGTCCGGAGCACCAGAAAGGTTGCGCCGTGGAACGTCATCAGGACCAGACCATACAACCCGGTCAGCAGCGCGTACGGGTTGAGCAGCGTGAAGAAATCGCCGGTGTAATTCATCTTCGCGTCAATCGGCACGCCGCGCAGCAGATTGCCGAACGCCACACCCCACAACAGCGCGGGGACCAAACTGCCGAAGAAGATCATCCAGTCCCAAAAGTTGCGCCAGCCCGGACGCGCGTCCTTGCTGCGAAACTCGAACGCGACGCCGCGCAGAATCAGCGCGAGCAGCATCAGCACGAGCGCGAGGTACAAGCCGCTAAACATCGTCGCGTACCAATGCGGGAACGCGGCAAAGATCGCGCCGCCGGCGGTGAGCAGCCACACTTCGTTGCCGTCCCAGAACGGACCGATCGTGTTGACGATCACGCGCCGCTCGTCGTCGTCTTTGCCGAGGAACGGCAGGAGGATGCCCACGCCGTAATCGAATCCTTCGAGCAGGAAGAAACCGGCAAACAACACCGCGATCAGAATGAACCAAAGGGTATTGAGATCCATAGTTGCCTCCATTGGGTGTGGCGGGTGGCGGGGCACACATCCTCGACACGCGTCACTCGACACTCGTCACGTCCTTAATACGCCGCGTGCGCTGCCTCTGCCATCGGATCGCTCTTGGCGCTTTGCATTAGCAGGTACACGTCAACGACCATCAGCGCGCCGTACACGACGGTGAAGAGGACGAGCGAGAGCAGCACCGCGCCGGCAGACACAACCGGCGAGACTGCGTTCTCGGTCTTCATCAAGCCGAAAACGATCCACGGCTGGCGACCCAGTTCCGTCATTAACCAACCAGTCGTGTTCGCGAGGTACGGCAGCAAGATCGCCCAGGGTAAGAGTTTCAAAAAGCGCGCGTGCGTTTCGATCCTGTTCCGCATCACCAGATACAGACCGAACAGCGCGAGCAGCAGCATGACGAAACCCGCGCCGACCATGCCGCGAAAACTCCAATAGGTGAGCGCGATTGGCGGGATGTAATCGCCCTTGCCGTACTTGTTCTCGTACTCGGCTTGAAGGTCGAAGATGCCTTTCACTTCGCCGGCAAATTGATTGTACGCCAGCAGACTCAACACCGCCGGCAGACGAATCGCAAAGACATCGCGCCGCTGCGCCAGATCGCCAATCGTCAGGATTGAGAACGATGCGGGGCTCTCACTGTTCCACAGCGCTTCGGCGGCGGCGATCTTCATCGGCTGAGTTTGGACCATGTGCTGCGCCTGGCTGTGCCCGATCAATGCCACGAGCGCCACACCGATGACTGCGGCGAGCGTCGCCATCTGGAACGCGCGGCGGAAGAAATCCACGTTGCGCTGGCGGAGCAAATGCCACGCGCTGATGCCCAGCACGAAGAAACCGGCGGTGGTAATGCCGGCGAAAAAGACGTGGGGGTACTGCGTCCAGATGTTGGGATTCGTCAACAGCGCGATAAAGTCAGTCATCTCCGCGCGACCACCGCGCAACACGTACCCGACCGGCTGCTGCATGAACGAGTTGGCGATCAGAATCCACAGCGCGGACAAGTTGGACGCAATCGCCACGAGCCAGATCGCAGCGAGGTGAATGCGCTTGGGCAACTTGTCCCAGCCGAAAAACCAGACGCCGAGGAAGGTGGATTCGATGAAGAACGCGAGGAGCGCCTCGACCGCCAGCGGCGCGCCAAAGATGTCGCCGACAAAGCGCGAGTACTCTGACCAGTTCATGCCGAACTGGAATTCCTGCACGATGCCGGTGACGACACCCATCGCAAAGTTGATGAGGAAGAGTTTGCCCCAGAACTGGGTCTGCTTTTTCCACGCCGCATCGCCGGAGCGATAGTACACCGTCTGCATGATCGCGACGAGGATGGACAAGCCCAGCGTCAGAGGCACGAAGAAAAAGTGGTACACGGTTGTGATCGCAAACTGCAAGCGCGCAAGCAAGAGCGCATCCATACGCGAGCCTCCTTTTAGGGAATCAGCCAACCTTGCGAGGGTTGCCGCCGAAACCTTCGCCAGGTTGAACAGTAACTACCCGCGCAGCGCGAGCGTTGGCCCCGCCGTCAGCATCGAAAGCAGCATGTCGCAGCCACAGAAGAGCAAGATCGCCCAGAGCGCGGAGTTGATGCGCCGCGTCGCGATTTGACGCCACACGATCAACGCGGACACTGCGGCGATGCCGAATTGCAAACCCCACACCACGGCGGTCCGGCTCCAGCCCTCCAGTTCGCGACCGATCAGCGGATCGCCCAGGACCGAGCCGAGCAACACTTCTTTGACCAGCCAGTACGCCGCGCAGCCCAGCGCGAGAATGACGTACGACTGCCGATCGTAGATCAATTCGCTCTGGCTGCCAAAGACGGTAAAGATCACGGCGATAATCAGCGCGGGCGCGAAGACGACGGGCACAAACGGCAGCAGCGCCAAGCCCGCCAGCATTTTCCACGCCGTCTGCGCGACGCCGACCAAGACATCGGTGGCGTCCACCGCATCGAGTTGACCGCGCGCCGCGGCGGTTGTCGCGGCATAGTACACTTGGAAACCTTCCCAGGTACTGCCGATGAGCCACGCGGCGTACAGGTCGCCCGCTTGGTCTGCCGCAACGACTGGGTTTGCGCTCAAGCCGTCGTGGTAGCCGATAACCTGATAGCCGATCACTCGCCCATCGCGCAGCAAGAGCAACACCGGCAGCACCCGCGCTTGAACGCCGTACTCCAACAAACGGAACAGACGATGTTGCGTCGCCGCCGGCGGAACATCAACGACCTCCGGCTGCAGCGGTCGTCCAAGCCAGTCGCTCAGCCCGGGGAACCCCAACCCGGCGACTTGCGCTACTGCCAGATCGCCGCGCTGCCCGGCAATCGGCGCGGGCGCAAAGAGCAGACGCGTGTCCTGAATCCCCGGCGGCGCGGTCGCGCGCGAAATCAATCTGATGTTGTAATCGCCGCGATAGGGCGTGAACTCGATCTGCCCCAGTTCGGGAATGTTCAAACTGCCGAACTCGACGCGCTGCGGTTCGCCGATGGGAAATGAGATCAGGTTGGTGTAGCCGGCGCCCGCGCCGGCGTACGCGTTGCCGCGGAGGGCTTCGCCCCACAGCGCGTACACGCGTTGACCGTCCAAGCCGATTTTCGCCGGCGCGGTGACGCCGATGGCGATCCGGGTTCCTGCGACCGGCTGCGGCGCGTTTGGAAATACCGCGTAGAATACGTCGCGCGTTTTGGGCGCGGTCGCTTCGCCCCAGATCACGTGCGCGATGCCGCGTTGATCTACTTGCGCGGAGACTTCTTTCGCCGGGTGATCGTTCAGGCGGAGTTCGGCGGTCGTCGCGCCGTCCGCGTTGATACGCGCGACGTAGAGCCCGAGCGCGTTGCTTTCCGGTTCGGCGGCACAGAACACGTCAAAGCCACCTTGCCGCGCGACGACGGCGTAACTCTGGGCGTCCACATGCGCCGGCGAAACCGGCTGCGCCGCGCGCGGCGCGCCATCGGCGGCGAGCAACCAGTGGAGGACGCGCGCGTTGTTTTCGCCCGGCAAGCGCGCCATCGCAAAGACGTGCGGACGCGCCTGATCGTCGAGCAGCACGCGCACCGACTGCGGCGTGCCTTCCAATGGTTCGAGCCACTGCTCGGACACGCGCGCGGCGCGCTCGTTCAATTGGAGATAATGCACGCCAACGCCGCTGCTGCGGCTGGCGCCCCAAGCCAAGTGAATGTGTTTGCCAGCGTCGGCAACGGCAACAGCGGGCGGCTGGTTCCACGGCGTCGAACCGATGCGAAGACCGCGACTCCAATCGGGTTGGATCTTTGCCGTTTTGGCATCCACCGGTCGCAGTGAGAGCGCGACGATCGCCAATATCGCCAGCAAGATGACCCCGACCAACAGGAATTTGAGTCGGCGCGATTTGAAAATACTGCGCATGGCCTAGCCCCCCAAACAGAAATGCCTCGCCCGCAGGAGACGGAAGAGGCACGCGTTACCGAATCGGTCATGGCAAGCCGCGTCGCTTGCGCTTGCTATTCTACTCCATCACGCCGCGTCTGGCAAGTCAAATCGCGCCTTGCTGAGGCGGGCGATTGATCGCCCGACGACGCTTGACCTTGCCTGGCACGAACGCACGGGGATGAATCCGCCGTGCTACGAAACAGCGTCCGATGAAGCGGACCAAGTCGGACTTGTCCGACACTGCTCTGTAGCCCGCGATTCACACTTGCACCTGCGGTTACGCAAGTGCAGGTGTCGCCGGACGTTCGGCGTTCTGCCGCGTTTCTGCGCTTGGGCATACCACCGCGCGGTATGGAGTTCTCGCAATGACAGTTAGGGTAATCACCAGCGCAGTACACCTTGACGGGGAGGCACATGTCCGCCACCACGCGCGCCGCACCTGCCGCGAGGGTCGCGCGCGTCGTCGGAGAGGAGGCGACGACCTCCGCGCCGACCGCTTCAAAGAACGCGCGCCACAGCGGATAGTATTGGTACAACAGCAGACCACGCGGGACGCCGACCTTGAGTTGCATCGCTCTGAAGAGGCCAAGAGAAACTGTTAGAAACCGATGATGTGCGGCAGACCGAGGCGCTGGCGGATCGCGCTCGCGCACGCTTTGGCATTGCGCGACAAGACTAGGTTGCCGGATCGCATCAGGTCCTGCAAATCGGGCAGAGTGCGTGCGTCGCCGATTTTTCCGAGACTGATCAGCGCGATCTCACGCACCGCGAATTCTTCTTGATCGTTACGCGCCGCTCTCAGCAATGCGTCCGCCGCGGACGCGTCGCCGAACTCGCCGAGACAGTGCGCTGCCCACTGGCGCGCCTCGGCGGAGGGATGCTTGAGTTCGTCGCACAACGGCGAGACGATGCGCGCGTCGGCTGCCTCGAGCGCTCGGGCAATCGCGGCGCGAATACTGCTCTTGACGCTGCTTGCCATCGCGCCCTGCTCGGTAGCGAGCATCTCGAACAGCGCGTGGATTGCCCGCGCCCCGCCGATGCGCGCGAGCGCATTGGCGATGGTCGTGCGAAGTTGGTACTCGTCTGTCGCGATGCGATTGACGTAGAATCCGTCGCGGTATCTGCGATCGGGCGCTGCGCGGGCAGCATCAATCAGGTCGCGCTCGCGGCGCTGACTGACCACGTGCGCTTGCAGCAGCGGTTCAATCGCCCCTTCGTCTCCGATTTTGCCAAGCGCGTCCGCCGCCTCGACTTTTTCGCCGAGTTGTTGTTCGTCCGCCAGCAGCAATGCGACAAGCGCCGGCGCGGTCTTTTTTTCGCCGAGTTCTCCGAGCGCCTGGACCGCGTCCGCGCGCGTGCGGCTCTCCGTGGCCTGGAGCGCGTGCACAAGCCCAGCGATGTCGCGTTTCGCTTTCAGCGCGACAATGTTCGGTTTGAAGAGCGGCATCGTGACCTCCGTTGTTGTTCAGAGTATAACCGAGCGAGTGGCTCACGTCAACCTGAAGGTGGGAGGAAAGCAGGGGAGGCGGAGTGACAAGGTGACGGGGTGACGCGGTGACAGGGTGACAAGGTGACAGGGTGACAAGGTGATTGACGCCAAGCCCGGTTTGGGGGATAATGCGGACAATGAACAAGGTGTTCGTCAGTTCCCGAATTGATGAACTTGCCGCCGAACGCGCCGCGTTGACACAAGCGCTCCAATCGCCCGAATGGGATAATTTCACATTCGAGTGGTCCGGTGCGTTTCCTGAGTCCGCGCGCGACGTCTATTTGAAACAGGTTGCCGAAGCGGATGTGTACCTTGGCATTTTCTTCAAGGCATACAGCCAAGCGACCGTTGACGAGTACCGCGAAGCGCGGCGATTGGGCAAACCGATACTGATTTACCTCAAGGATTGCGCCGAACGCGAACCTGCGCTGACGAAATTCATCACCGAAGAACTCTACCCCGCGCACAAATGCCAATCGTTCAAGACAACCGATGAGTTGGTCAGCCATCTCCCCGATATTCGCCGCGCGTTGGATGCCGAGGTGCAAAAGCATCAACGCCAGGCATACCTCGACGCGCTTGTGACGCAGACAGAATTGCTGGAACTCGCGGGCATTGTGGATTCAGGCGAGCAAGCGCGTCCTAAACTCCAAGAGATTTTTGTCGCGCTGAGCGCGGCGGAAGAGGTGGAAGAGCGCGCCGAACGCCAACCGCGCGACAAACGCGAGCGCGAGCATCCCATCAAAATCACTCGCCGCGTGACGATTGAGCAAGCGCTCCGCGAGCATCGCAATCTGATGATTCTTGGTGACCCAGGCGCGGGAAAATCCACGTTGTTGCGGTACCTGACGTTGGTGGCGGTACAGGGGCAGGACGTGTCATTGCGAGCGACCGAAGGGAGCGAAGCAATCCCCAAATCGCAGGCGGAGATTGCTTCGTCGCAAAAAACGCTCCTCGCAATGACAAGCGGGGAATCGCGTTTGCCCATCCTGATTCGCCTGAGCAGTTTCGCGCGGTCGGGACAATCGTTCATCGAGTATTTTGGATCCTACGCCAAGACGCAGTTGCACGTATCGCTTGGCGAGAAATTCTTTGAGCGCGCGCTGGAAGACGGGCAGGCAATCGTTTGCTTGGATGGCTTGGACGAAGTATCCCAGCCCGCTCAACGATTCGACGTTCGCAATGCGATTACTGCGCTTGCCAATCGCTATCCACGCAATCGGTTCATCGTCACCTCGCGCGTCGCGGGGTACGACAGCGCATCGCTCGACAAACGCGCGTTCGCGCATCACACCATCGTGCCGTTCGGGGAAAAGGAAATTCAGACGTTTGTCGAGAAATGGTATGCGACGCGCGAACGTGACCCCGAACAAGCCAAAACACGCGCGGCAAATTTGTTCGACGACCTCAAAGCGAACGCGCGATTGCTGAAACTGGCGGAGAACCCGTTGACGCTCACGATCATCGCGCTCGTGCATCAGCGCGCACAAGGCAAACTACCTGATGCGCGCGTCGAACTGTACGACCGTTGCGCCGAGACGTTGATCGAGGAATGGGACAAGTGGAAAGGACTCGCGCCTGACGACCGCGCGCGACCGTATTGCCAACTGCGGCGGCGATTGTTGGAGCGCGCCGCGTACTGGATGCACATCGAATCGCAAGAGCAAGATGTCGCGCAGATATCCAAGCGCGCGTTGGAAATGAAGGTTGCCGAGTTTTTGGTCGAGGACAAGACGCTGAATCTTTCCGAGGATACCGCGCGTATCGAGGCGAAGCAGTTTGTTGCGCTGGCGACGAGCCGCACAGGTATCTTGGTTGAGCGAGAGCAAGGCGCGGTGAGTTTCATTCACCTGACCTTCCAAGAATATTTTTCGGCGTCCGATTTGTATTGGCGTTACCGCAAAACGCCCGATGCGTTGTGGCAAGCGATTCAACCGCACCTTTACGACTCGCGCTGGCTGGAAGTGATTCTACTCTTGCTGGGTCGCTTGAACGATGAGGGCGATACGCCGAGCATCATTGTTGGGAAAATTCTGCGCGAGCACGACAAGTTTGACGATGTGATTCACCGTGATCTGTTTCTTGCCGCGCGATGCTTGGCAGACGGTTCAAATGTGCGTGAGTCATTGCGAAACGAGATTGTGGATGCGTTGCTCAGTCTCGGGAGTGAACGGTTCCCGCTCTACTGGTCTTTGCAGGGCGATGCAATACAGATGCTCGGAGCGTTGAGTGGCGATAGTCATGCAGCCGATGGGCTCTCTGTGTTGGTGCAAAACAAATACATGAGATTGTGGGTGCGACTCGATGCCGCGCGAGCCTTGGGACAACTTGGACGGGCTGACGACGCGGTGCGCTTGCTTTTGGCGTTAACGCAGGATGAGCAAGCGTCGGAGTGGAAGGACCCCAATTTTGCACTAACCTTGGGGCAACTCGGGCGGACTGACGACGCGGTGGGTTTACTCCTGGCGTTAGCGCAAGATGAGAAAGCGGACGACGATGTCCGAAGGGAGGCCGCTCAAGCGTTGGGGCAACTTGGGCGGGCTGATGACGCAGTGCGCTTGCTCTTGGCCTTAGCGCAAGACAAAAAAGTATATCCAGACGTCCGAGTGAACGCTGCACGAGCCTTAAAGCAGCTCGGATGGGCCGACGGAGCGGTGCGTATGCTCTCGGCATTAGCGCAGGATGAAGTAGCGGTCGCATGGGTGGGAAGCGACATCGCGCAAGCGTTAGGGGAATTCGGACAGACCGACAACGCGGTGCGTTTGCTTTTGGCGTTGGCGCAAGACGCAAAGATCAACGACGATGTTCAAGGGGAGGCCGTGCAAACATTAGGGCAACGCAGATGGGCCGACAACACGGCACGCCTACTCTTGACGTTGGCGCAAAATGGAAATGTAGCCGAGTGGAAACGAGATGCCGCCGTGCTAGCCTTGGGACAAATCGGACAGGGAGATAACGCTATGATTCAAGGTCTCTTGACTTTGGCACAAAGCGAAAGCGTAGATGAAGGGATACGACTCGACGCCGCGCGAGCCTTAGGACAACTCGGACATGGTGACGATGCAGTGCGTCTGCTCTTAGGGTTGGCACAAGACGAAAGAGTATTTAGACTGATACGAGGTGATGCAACAAAGGCTTTGGGCAAACTCGGTCAAAAGAAACCATTCGTCGCGCTCGAATTGTTAAAACTTGCTAGAGAAGGAGATGACGGTGTTCACGACGAGGCGTACGACGCGCTCAAAGAAGTGGTGGGGAATTTGAGGTACGCGGAGTTGGACAACGGACAAAAACGGATTAAACGGACGGGGCGGAAAGGATTACAACGGACAAGAGCGAAAGCAAACGGACGGACGCGCGCGCGGCGGAGATGACAACGGACGAGATCGGATTAAACGGACAGACCGCGCAACCTTCCGTCCGTTTAATCCGCACTTGTCCGTTGTTCTTGACGTATCGCCTAACGTTGGCTATAATTAGCCAAGATTGGCTNNGTGCACGCCACGATGCCTGATGTAGACGAGGAGGAGGGCGAGCGTTTGATTCAGCAAACGGTGGATGAAATCCGCGCTGAACGCGCCAAGAAAATGCTTGCCGAATCGCGGACTGCCTATTCGACGCGACGGCGGACACGAAAGAAGAAATAGCCATGCTCCAAGTCACGCTGGATACCAATGTCCTCGTCAGCGCCATGATCATGAAGCAAGGCAAGCCAGGGCAAATCATCGCACGCGCACACGAAAAAAAGTTTTCACTCTTGCTCTCGGAAGAAATTCTTCGAGAGACTCGCGTGGCGCTTCATTACAAGCATATTCAGAAGCGATTCCATCCAACAGATCAATCCATTGAAGATTTCTTGCTCAAATTGCGTATGGTGTGTACGCTCGTCACCATCCAGCATGTCGAAGACATTGTCCCCAGCGATCCACCCGACAATATCGTTCTCGCATGCGCGGTCGAAGGTGGCGCGCATTATCTCGTCTCTGGCAACAAGCACCTGCTTGATCTCGAACAGCATCGCGGCGTCAAAATCGTAACACCCGCGCAGTTCCTCGAAATCCTGAATCAGAAATCGAAAATCATAAATGAGGTAACATGAATCCACTCAACCGTGACGACGTTTGGCAACTCCTCTGCGAGTACACCACGCAAGACTATTTGCGCAAGCACCATCTTGCCGTTGAAGCCACGATGAAGTGGTACGCGCGCAAGTACGGGCAGGATGAAAACTTGTGGGGGAACGTCGGTCTCATCCACGACTTTGCGTACGAGAAATATCCCGACCAACATCCGCAAAAGGATGGCGAGATTTTGCGCGAGCGCGGCTGGGACGAGAACCTCGTCCTGACGGTCATGTCGCACGGCGACCATCTCGACATCCCGCGCACCGAGTTGATCCAGAAAACGCTTTACGCGGTGGACGAACTGACGGGACTCGTGATCGCGGTCGCCCTCGTGCGTCCGTCAAAGAAGATCGCGGATGTGGACGTGGCGGCGGTGAAGAAAAAGTGGAAGGACAAGGCGTTCGCGCGCGGGGTGCATCGCGAGCAGATCGTCAGGGGCGCGGAAGAACTCGGCGTGCCGCTGGACGAGCATATTGGGAATGTGATTGAGGCGTTATGTGGTGCAGCAACTGTTCTTGGAGTATAAACCAGCGGGGGAGCAGGGGAGCAGGGGAGAAACGCATGGGTTATTCTCCCCTGCTCCCCTGCTCCTCTGCTCCTCTGCTCCTCTCATCGCCCAACAAGAATCCCCCGGTTCTGCCGTACCGCACCGCCACAATCTCCGCCACAATCGCCAGCGCCATTTCCTCCGGCGTGCGCGCGCCCAAGTCCAAGCCGATCGGTCCATGCACGCGCGCCAAGAATTCCTCTGACACACCCGCGGCGCGCAGTTCGGCGAAATGTTGCGCGCGCGTCTCGCGCGAGCCCATCGAGCCGATATAGCGCGGCTGCGTGGGCGATAACGCCTTCAGCGCGGGAATGTCGAACTTGGGATCGTGCGTGAGGATCGCGATGTAGGTGGACGCGTCGATCGGCATTTGCGCGATGGCTTCATCGGGCCACGCGACGATGATTTCATCGGCGGTGGGAAAGCGTTCGCGATTCGCAAAGCGCGCGCGACCATCCACGATCGTCACGCGGAAACCGAGCGCTTGCGCGAACTGCGTAAGCGGGATTGCGGTATGCACGCCGCCGAAAATGACGAGTTTCGGTTTCGGCGCGAACACGTCAATGAAAACCTGGACGCCGCGATAGGCGCGGTTTTCCGATCGCTCCGCCTGCATCAACGCTTGCGCGTCGCGCGCCACCGCCGCGCCGAGTTCCACGTCGCCCAGGTCGCCGAGCGCGTGACCATCGGGATACGCCAGCATCTTTGCGCCGGCGTGCGCGCCGCTGACGATCGTCGCCGCCGCGCACAAAGCATCCGCTTCTATCGCGCGCTTGATCGCGTCCAACCAATCTATCGGTCCAACTTCCAGCCAGACCTCGATCATTCCCCCGCACGACAAGCCCACATCCCACGCGGTCTCGTCGGCGATGCCGTACCGCAAGAGTTTCGGCTTGCCGGTCGTGAGGACGCGCTGCGCTTCTTCGATCACCGCGCCTTCGACGCAGCCGCCGCTCACCGAGCCCGCGAACTCGCCGCGCGCGTTGACAATCATCTTGGCACCGATCGGTCGCGGCGTCGAACCGCCGGTTTGGACGACAGTCGCGAGCGCGACGGCATCGCCGCGCGCGCGCCACGCGTCGAGCGTTGAAATCAATTCTCGCATGTTGTTCTCGTTTCTAACCGGCTGAATTATACGCGCAACGGCGGTCTTGCGCAATGGCGTTCGCGAAGGTATAATCCAATGCGACGCGCCGTGTAGGTACGTCGCATTTGTCATCCTGGAGGAACCCAATGGCTGCGCCTGAGACGATTGCGGAAATCAAAGACAAACTCATGGTCGAACGCGCGAAACTGTTGGATGCGCTGGCGAACGTACCGCGCGACGCAATGCTGCGTCCGTACGGCGACGGCGGCTGGGCAATCAAAGATGTGCTCGCGCACGTCGCGATGGCGGAAGCGGTGAACGTGCGCTTCGCCCAGATGATGGTCGCGCACGACGCGCCCGTCCAGTTGCGGGAATTCGCGCGCGCGTACCCCGACTTTCCCGGCGCGTTTGAATTGGACAAGTTCAACGCGTGGATGGCGCAGCGCTGGCGCGCGCGCTCGCTCGACGACGTGATCGCCGCGTTGAATCAAACGCGCGCCCAGACGCTCGCATGGCTAGAGACGCTGACGCCGGCGCAGTTAGAACGCAGCGGCGAGCACGCGGTCTGGGGCAAGCAATCGGTCAAGGGGATGTTGCGAATTCTGGCGATTCACGACCGATTCCATCGCGGGGACATTGCCAAGCGCAGCGACAGCGCGTGAAATAACATGAGGACTCGTGTGAGTCCTCATGTCGTAATTGCCGCCGTGGGCTTAGAGATAGCAGTTGGGAATTCGCAACCACTGTCCCGCGTAAATCCAGTTGAGGTTGTAAATTCCGTTTGCCCGCGCGAGCGTCCAAGCGTCCACGTGCAGCCGCGCCGCAATGGCGATCATCGTGTCGCCATAGTTCACGCGGACACTGCAACGATAGACCGGTCCGGGCCACGGGTACGGACGCGGGGGCCAGGGACAGCCGGGGCAAGGATACGGCGGGATCGGGGGAACCGGGGCGGGAACGTACGGAATCACCAACACTTGACCGACGTAAATATAGTTGGGGTTCCAGATCCCATTGGCGCGCGCAAGCGTCCAGGTGCTCAGATTGTATCGCCAGGCAATCGCGGCGAGCGTGTCGCCAGGGCGAACGACGTAGTACGCCGGTCCCGCCGCAGACGCGGGGCTGGGACTGGCAGCCGTGAGCAACAACAGCACAAGGACGGCGGCAACGGACAAGCACAGAATCTTTCGCATGGTGCCTCCTTTGGCTCGCTTATGCAGTCATCCGTCCGTAACGGGACTGCAAGATTCATCTACCGGGTGACGCCTCCAACCGACACTACTTGGCGGTGAGAACGACGCGCTCGTACACAAACCAGACGATCACACACACAATGCCGACCACCACGGCGTCAACCAGGCTCGGGATCAACGCTTCGGTAATCCAGTCCATACGAAATCCGTTGGCGATGAGGAAAAGATACGAGAAGGCAACTCCCCAAGCAATCGGCGGGATCGCCATCAATCCGAATCGCATAATGTTGGCTCGCTTCTTATCCGCGTCTTGCATTCTCTTCACCTCCCTTCTTGCCCGGGGCACACCCAGGTCGCGCCGGTTTGGGTTGTGAGTCTGGTCATAGTTTACACTCGTCCAGGGGCGTTGTCAATACGGATTGTGGACTTGACGCCGAACACCTGTTCTGCTATAATACTGGCGTACCAGCGCGTGGCGCGTTGCAGACCCGCCCAACCAAATTTTCTCTGCCACTCTTCTGGAAGACGGAACACGCACGCGGGGCTTGCGTTTTGAGCCTACTTGATGTAAACTATTCGCACAAGGGTTTCAGGTAGAGTGGCAGCCAAGGAGCAAAGCATGTCAACCGAATCCGGTAAAGCCAAAGCACTCGAGACCACTCTCGCGTCCCTCAAAAAACGTTTCGGCGAAGGGGCGATCATGAAACTGGGCGAGGCGACCAGCATGAAGGTAGACACCATTCCCACTGGTTCGATTTCGCTCGATCTCGCGCTCGGCGTCGGCGGAATTCCGCGCGGACGCGTCACGGAAATCTACGGCCCCGAAGCGTCGGGCAAGACCACGATCTGTCAGCACATCATCGCCGAAGCCCAAAAGCGCGGCGGCGTGGCGGCGTTCATTGACGTCGAACACGCGCTCGACCCGACCTACGCAGCCAAGTGCGGGGTCAACGTGGACGAACTGCTCATCTCGCAGCCCGACACCGGCGAGCAGGCGCTCGAAATCGCGGAAGCGCTCGTGCGTTCCGGCGCGGTGGATGTCGTCGTCGTAGATTCCGTGGCGGCGTTGGTCCCGCGCGCAGAGATCGAGGGCGAGATGGGCGATGCGCACATGGGCTTGCAAGCGCGCTTGATGAGCCAGGCGCTGCGCAAACTCTCCGGCGCGATCAAGAAATCGAATACCGCCGTCATCTTTACCAACCAACTGCGCCAAAAGATCGGCGTGATGTTTGGCAACCCCGAGACGACCACCGGCGGCATGGCGCTCAAATTCTACGCCTCGGTGCGTCTCGACGTCCGCCCCACGGACGCGATCAAGAACGGCGACGAGGTCATCGGCAATCGAACGCGCGTGCGCGTCAAGAAGAACAAAGTCGCGCCGCCGTTCCGCAAAGCCGAGTTCGATATCATGCACAACCAGGGCATCTCGCGCGAAGGCGACGTCCTCGACCTCGGTGTCGAAATGAGTCTGGTGGACAAGAAAGGCGCATTCTATTCGGTCGAGGGCACGCGGCTGGGGCAAGGCCGCGAGAACGCGCGCGAGTTCTTGAAACAAAATCCCGAAATGATGGACCACCTGTACCAATCCATCCGCGACAAAGCCGGGCTGCAAGGCGCAGTCCCGCCGAGTCTGGAGGATACGCGGGAGAACGAAGCCGACGACGACGAAGAAGATGCGGAATAGAAACTGAAAACCGGATGCGCTCGCCGAAGGCGGGCGCATCGTCGTAATGGCCGGTCTCGCACAGATGTTCGCAGCGAAACCGGCGCACGCACAGCATTCGAAAATCACAGAGACGGCATTTCCGCAGAGGGCTTGTCGGATTTGCCGCCGGGACGATTCCCGATTCCGAAACACACGCGCATGGATTTCAAAGCGAGTACGGTAACATATCCCCATCGCTGGGCGAGTCTCAAGTACCAGAGAATGTTTCTGATTTCGCGCGGCAAGACCGAGTGGTCGCGTCCGCCCGGGTCGCACATTCCATTCCGCCTAGGGCGCGTGATGCCGGCGTCAGTGTAGGCGCGGGGGCAAGTCCGTTGCGCGGACTTGCCGGGCTGACCCAACCGCATTGATTCGAGAATCGCATATTCCCGGCAAGTCGTCTTGCAGCGACGCGCTTGGTCTGGCGCGCGTCACGCGAATCGCTGTGGGTGTTCACCATGGCGATTTTTGTTTATGGGATTAATCACCGCGCTCGAGCCACAGGCGCGCCACGCCAACCGATTCAATCTCTACGTGGACGACCAGTTCGTGCTGGGGGTGTCCGCGCTTCTCGCGGCGCGGTTGCGCGTTGGACAGACGCTGACCGACCAAGAACTCGCGGCGCTCGAACAGGAAGAAGCGTTGGAGTCGGCGCACGAAAAGGCGCTGCGCTTTCTTGAGCCGCGGCCGCGCAGCGCGGCAGAAGTGAAACAGCACTTGGCAAAGAAAAAGATCCCGCCGGCTGTGGCGGATCGGATCGTCGCGCGGCTGACCGAGGCGGGGCTGCTGGACGACGCGGCATTCGCAAAATATTGGGTCGAAAATCGCGAGCAGTTCAAGCCGCGGGCGGCGCGCGCGCTGCGTTTCGAGTTGCGGCAGAAAGGGCTTGCGAGCGCCGCCATCGCCGAAGCGATCGGCAACATTGACGAGAGCGAGAGCGCGTACCGCGCCGGCAGGGCGCGCGCGCAACGTTGGCGCAATTTGGAGCAGCGCGAGTTCATGGAAAAACTGACGGCGTTTCTCGTGCGGCGCGGTTTTGCGTACGCGGTGGCAAAAGACGCCGTCACGCGCTTGTGGCGCGAGAGCCGCGTGGAGGATTTCGACTCGTGATGACTGGTTGGAGGACTGGAAGGCATGGAAACGATTTTGGTCGGTTTGTTGGCCGTGGTGGACGGCATCATCGCGTTTGTTGCAGGATACTGGATTCAAAAGCGGTTTACCAGCGCGCAAATCAAATCCCAAGCCGCCGAGGCGCAGAAACAACTGGCAGAAGCGGAGGCGCGGGCGAAAGACATCATCCTGAAGGCGAAGGACGAATCGCTCAAGTCCCGCGAGGAAGGCGAAGCCGAACTCAAGAAAAAGCGCAACGATTTGCAGCGCGAGGATGAGCGCTTGCGCCATCGCCGCGAGGCGATTGACCGGCGGCACGAAATGCTGGAGGCGCGGGACAAGAAACTGGAGAAGAAGGAAAGAGAACTCGACCGCATCCGTGAAGCGCTGGCGGCGAATGAAACCAAGCAGTTGCAGGAATTGCAGCGCATTTCGAATTTGAGCGTCGAAGACGCCAAGGCGCTTTTGCTGCAGCGCGTGGAAAAGGAGACGCGCCAGGACGCGGCGCGCTTGACCCGCGAGATCGAACAGCAAGCGCGCGAGGAAGGCGAGCAGCGCGCGCGCGAAATCATAACGACGGCGATCGAGCGCGTGGCGTCCGACCAGGTGGCGGAGACGACGGTATCGCTCGTGCCGCTCCCGAACGACGAGATGAAAGGGCGGATCATCGGACGACAGGGACGCAACATCCGCGCGATCGAAGTCGCCACCGGCGTTGACCTGGTGGTGGACGATACGCCGGAAGCGGTGATCGTGTCGAGTCACAACCCGGTGCGGCGCGAGATCGCGCGCGTCGCGCTGAGCAAGTTGATCAACGACGGCCGCATCCATCCGGGGCGCATCGAGAAGATCGTCGAGAAAGCGGAAGAAGAAGTCAACGCGGCGGTCTTGGAAGCCGGCGAGCAAGCCGCGCTCGAAGTCGGCGTGACTGGGCTGCACCCGGAAATCATCAAACTGCTGGGCCAATTAAAGTTCCGGACGTCGTACGGGCAGAACGTGCTCAATCACGCGATCGAGACCGCGCACCTTGCCGGGATGATGGCGGCGGAGTTGAAAGCCAACGTCCCGGTCGCCAAGGCGGGCGCATTGCTGCACGACATCGGCAAAGCCGTCACGCACGAAGTCGGCGGCGCGCATGCGCTCATCGGCGCGGAATACGCGCGCAAGTACGGCGTGCCGGAAGCGGTGTGCAACATCATCGCGTCGCATCACGGCGAGGAAGAAGCGCAAACGCTGGAATGTGTGCTCGTCATCGCGGCGGATGCGATCAGCGGCGCGCGCCCGGGCGCGCGGCGCGAATCGCTGGAGCAATATCTGAAACGCGTCGAGGCGTTGGAGACGATGGCGAATGCGTTCGCCGGCGTCCAGCAATCGTACGCCATCCAAGCCGGGCGCGAAATTCGGATCATCGTCAAGCCGGAAGAGATAGACGATTTAGGCGCGATCAACCTGAGCAAGCAGATCGCGCGCAAGGTGGAAGATAATCTAGAGTACCCGGGTCAAATCAAGGTGACGGTGATCCGGGAAACCCGTTCGGTCGAATACGCTAAATGATAATCCATGCCGCACCGCGGCGGCAAAATTTTATGGGGACTCTGCCCTTTTCCGATTCTGTGTCCATTGACCGTAATCCAACATGATTGCGCGGGCGCGTCGCAGCACGGCGCGCCGGCGCCACGACGCATCATCCAGGTGACCCCGGGTCACCGCGCAAGATTCTGAATCGGACGATTCTCTGCGTCAATGCGTCGAAGGAGGGAACCCATGGTTGACACCATCAAAGTCTCTGCCAAGTCGCGGTCCACCTCAGTCGCGGGCGCGATCGCGGGCGTCATCCGCGAGCACAAGCACGCCGAGGTGCAAGCCATCGGCGCGGGCGCGGTGAACCAGGCGATCAAAGCCATCGCGATTGCGCGCGGCTATCTCGAACGCGACGGCTTGGACATCGCGTGCGTTCCGACCTTCGTCGAAGTAGATGTCAGCGGCGAGGAACGCACCGCGGTCAGACTGTCGGTGGACGTGAGTCGCACGTTCACCCCCAAGATCGAACCGCCCAGCGAACCGGCGCCGCCGCCCGCCGCGTAAGCAGCGTATCTCCATAACCCATATGCCTGATTCTTCGCGTACGCGCGTTGATTTGCATACGCACTCGACTGCGTCGGACGGCGAGTTGACGCCGGCAGACCTGGTGCAGTATGCGCTCGAACGCGGTCTGGCTGTCCTTGCGCTGACCGATCACGATGCGATCGCCGGCATTGACGCGGCGATCGCCGCGGCGCGCGGGACCGCGCTGCAAGTGATTCCGGGCGTGGAACTCTCCGCCGATGTTCCGCAAGCCGAGGTCCACGTCCTGGGTTATTTTATGGACTGGCGCGACGCGCGCTTTCTCGCCATGCTCGAAAAATTCCGCGAGGGACGGTACGGACGCGCGGAAAAGATGACCAAGAAACTGACCGCGCTCGGCGCGCCCATCTCGTTCGAGCGCGTCAAGCAAATCGCCGGGGACGCGTCGATCGGTCGCCCGCACGTGGCGCAGGCGCTCCTGGAAGCCGGGCACATCGAGACGATCAATGAAGCGTTCGACAAGTACATCGGGCGCACCGGTCCGGCGTACGTCGAGCGCTTTCGCTTGACGCCGGAGGATGCGGTGACGCTGATCTTGCGCGCGGGCGGCGTGCCGGTGCTGGCGCATCCGCGCGAGGTCACGCACTGGATCGAACCGCTCGTCAAAGTGGGGCTGCTTGGGTTGGAAGCGCATTACGGTTTGTACGACGACGCGACGCGCGCGGAATTGGCGCGGTTTGCGCGGCAGTACGGCCTGATCGCCACCGGCGGCAGCGATTTCCACGGGCTGAACAAGATGGCGCACCTGAGCGGCTTGGGGGAGGCGGGCGTGCCGCCGGAAGTGGTGGACAAGTTGCGGGCGCAAGCGGAACGGATCAAAAAGGGAAACGCGGCGAGTCGTTAATGGCTCGCCGCGTTTTCGTGTGCGACGCGGACGACGGTCAGAGCCGCGCGTCACACGTTGAATCGAAAATGAATCAGATCGCCGTCCCGCACCACGTACTCGCGCCCCTCCAAGCGCAGCAGCCCTTTCTCGCGCGCCGTCGCGAGCGAACCGATTTGCAGCAGCGCTTCGCAGCCGACCACTTCGGCGCGGATGAAACCGCGCGCCATGTCCGTGTGCACCTGCCCCGCCGCGTCAAGCGCTGTGCTGCCGCGCGCGAGCGTCCACGCGCGCAATTCCTTGCCGCCGGTCGCGGTGAAGAACGTGATGAGGTCGAGCAACCTGTACGCGGCGCGAATCACGCGAGCCAGACTCGCTTCTCCCAACCCCAGTTCTTGGCGGTACTGCGCCGCATCGCCCTCCGACCATTCCGTCAAATCCATCTCGCATGCCGCGCAAACGACCAGCGCGTGCGCGTGCGCGCGCTCGGCGACCGCCGCGACGCGCGCCGCCAGTTCGCCGCCTGTCGGCAGATCGTTTTCGCCGACGTTCGCGATGTAGATCAGCGGCTTGCTCGTCAGTAGTTGCAGCGGCTTTAACCGCGCGCGTTCCGCATCGTCGAGTTCCAGCGTGCGCGCGGGCTGCCCCGCCGCGAGATGTTGATGCGCGCGGTCGAGCAATAAGAGTTCGTCGGCAAACTCCTTCTTGCCGGCTTTCGTTGCGCTGCGCACTGCGCCCTGCCTTTTTTCCAGCGTCGCCAGATCCGCGAGCGCGAGTTCCAATTCCAGTACCGCGAGATCTTCGCGCGGGTCGAGCGCGCCCGCCACGTGCGGCACGTCGTCGTTGCGGAAACAGCGCGCGACGAGCGCGAGCGCGTCCACATTGCGGATGTGTCCGAGGAATTGATTGCCCAAGCCCTCGCCTTTGTGCGCGTCCTTGACCAAGCCGGCGAGGTCAACGACTTGCAGCGCGGTCGGCGTGACCTTTTCGGGATGAATCAACCGCGCGAGCGCGTCGAGGCGCGGGTCGGGCACGGCGACGACGCCGACGTGCGGATCAATCGTGGTGAAGGGGTACGGCGCGACCGCCGCGTGCGCGCGGGTCAGCGCGTTGAACAGCGTGGATTTGCCGGCGTTCGGGAGACCGACGAGACCGAGTTGGAGTGTCATCGCGTCCTCCTGCGTGTGAACGTGAACCGATGCGTTTGCATTATAGCACACCTTGTCATCCGTTGCAGAAGCACAGGGGAAATGCCCCACTTGCGCCTCTGCGCCCCGCTTCTTTGCCGTTTCTTCATTTCGCCAACTTGTGCTATAATGCGCCCCGAATTTCTGAACAAAGGAGTCGCAGTGGATTTCTTGCCGCAGGCAATCGCTTTCACCATTCCCCTACCAGACAAACAGTTTCTGCCGATCCTGTTGTTTGGCGCGTTCGTCGTCGTGGGCATCATTCTGGGAGCGTACGGCGCGTCACTCGTGCCGCAGCGCGAGCGCGCGGAGCCAAGCCGCGAACGCAAGGTCCTCGTGATCGGCGGCGTGTTAGGCGCGTTGATAGCGGGCGTTATCGCCACGCTCTTGTTCGACAAATTTCCCCAGCTAGATTCGATTCCGATCTATTGGTACGGCATTCTGATCGTCGCCGGCGCGCTCCTCGGCGCGTATCTCGCGACCTTCGAAGCTCGACAGCGTAGTGTAGACCCCGAACACGTCTGGAACGGGTTGCTCTTTGCCTTGATTCTCGGCGTCATCGGCGCGCGTTTGTATCACGTGATCTCCAGTCCGACCGGCACGAACATCGGCTTGGACTATTACCTGAAGAATCCTACCGAGATCGTGCTGGGCATCCGTCAAGGCGGCTTGGGAATTTACGGCGCCGTCGCTGGCGGCGTTTTGGCAATCTACTTGTACGCGCGGTCCAGCCAATTGAATTTCGGGGTACTGCTCGACATCGCCGCGCCGGGACTGGCTGTCGGCCAAGCCGTGGGGCGCTGGGGCAATTTCTTCAATCAGGAATTATACGGCTATCCGACGACCCTGCCGTGGGGCATTCCGATTGACGCCGCGCATCGTCTGCCGCTCTTCGCCGACCTGACTAAATACCCGGTCGAGACGACCCGGTTCACGCCGACGTTTCTGTACGAGTCGCTGTGGAACCTGGGAATGGCAGTTGCGATTTTGTTGGTTGCGCGGCGCTGGAAGAAAGCGCACCCCGGCGATATGGTTCTGCTCTGGGGCATGTTCTACGGCTTGGGGCGCTTCCTTGTCGAGTTCCAACGCCCGGACGCGTGGCTGATCAGCGGCATTGCGACCGCGCAATTGATCGGCTTGGCGCTCATCATCATCTGCGGCGTCGTGCTGATGTATCGCCACACGGGCCCCAGCAAAGCCCAACTCGCCGCGCAGCGCGCGCAGCAGCGCAGGCCACAACGTCCGCCGTAGCGCGAGAAACCAGGTTTCGGCTAGAAACCTGGTTTCTGTTTTCATTTCGTCTTTTCCAGAATCTCGACCGGCACCTTTGCCAGTCGCTTGAACTCTTCCGCGTCGCTGCGCGTGCCGACGACGTCTGGATCGCCATAATGCATCGGAATTGCCAGCGCGGGCTTGAGCGTGTTCGCGGCTTCGGCGGCTTCGACCGCGGTCATCACGTACGTACCGCTCACCGGCAGCAGCGCGATGTCGCATTTGATCTGCGCCATCTCTGGTATCAAATCCGTATCGCCGGCATGATAGATACGCTTGCCGTTCAGTGTGATGATGTAGCCGACGTGTCCCGCGCGCTTGGGATGAAATTTCTTGTTCGGGTTGTACGCTGGCACGACTTGGACGCTGACCCCGTTCGCGCTCAATTGGTCACCCGGTTTTGCCACGACGACGCGTTCAAGTTTCTGCGCGACCGATGGCGGCGCGACGACGACGGTATCGGCTTTGGATATTTTTGCGATGTCGTCTTGGGAAAAGTGGTCGCGGTGTTCGTGCGTCACCAGGATCACGTCCGCCTTTTCCGCGCCCGCCACGAGTTTCCACGGGTCAACATACACGACCCTCTCGCCCTTTAAGCGAAAACTATCGTGCCCCAGCCAAAAGATGTTGTCTGCCATTGCGCCCTCCTTTTTGATTTGACGCTAACCGAATTCTGACTTATAATCTGAGTGCAAACGCGGGTGTAACTCAGTTGGCAGAGTGTCTGCTTCCCAAGCAGAATGTCGCAGAGTTACCCTGCCGCAGATCGCGGGAGTAGTTCAGTGGCAGAACGCCACCTTCCCAAGGTGGATGTCGCGAGTTCAAGTCTCGTCTCCCGCTTTGTCCATCGCAGACACAAGAGGATGGACTTGACAGACTCGTTGCGTAATTGTTAGGGTGCGATGGTTTAATTTCCGTACGCGCCAGTGCACAGTGCGCCGTAGTCGGGGAGCGCCCTTCCTCTGCCAAGAGACGTGACGCTCCCCGCTACCCAAAACAAAAAGGGGCAGATTGCCCCTTGAGAAACGCCAGTACGATAAGATCGGACTGCTCACGGTCAGGGGTGAACTACCGTGGGCAGTAGGGCGGGCAAGTGGGGCTACACTCGCTCGCCCTTACTATTTTGTTTCGTCTTTGACGTACGTTGTAGTGACCACGCGGCGCAGTCCCAGGTGTTTGAGAATAGCAGGACCTGGCTCTTTGCCTGCCAGGACATGACCAACGTGAGCGGGAGTAACGCCGATCTTTTTCGCTAGCGCACGCTGGGAACCGGCTTGTTTCACCGACAGTTGCAGCAAACCAATCACGTCGTCGCGTGTCATTAAGCACAGTATATACCCTACCGGTATAATTTGTCAAGGGGATGATCGGGGATGACGATCGGGGATCGGCTCTATGTGAATCACTTCTTGCCAGTCCAGAAACTCGTGAGCCAAGTCCGCAACGGCAGCCAGGTGAAGAAAGTCTATGATGCTCCGAGGACGCCCTATCAGCGCGTGCTGGATCCCCACCAAGTCAGCAAGGAAGCCAANNGCGTGCGATTCATGCCAAACTCGACGTGGTCGAGCTCCGACGGCAGTTGGATGAGTTGCTGGAACAATCGCCCTCAGCAAACAACGGTAACATCTTCTCGTGACGCCACGATGCGCGGCGATGGTCGAAGCGGCGTGGGTCGCCGTGATTCACCAATGCCCACTGGAAAGCCCGCTTTGAAAACCTCTGCCGCCGGTTGAGTCGCGAAAAAGCCAGCGTGGCGATTGCGCGGCAGAGGCTCGTCGTCGTGTGGCACGTGTGGCACGATCACGAACCGGATCAGCACACCGACGCAGTGGCGTTGGCGCGCAAACTGATGACCGGGGCGGAGCAGGGCGGCACGAGGATGCGGCAAGNNCTTGACAATCCAACACATCTGTGCACCCCGCCGCGCGCGCGTTTGACTTTTGGACGCGGTGTGCTATACTTACAGCGTAAACTTGTCTTTGTCCCCGGTATGTTTGCGGTCACTGTGGCTTGAGGCAGCCGATGATCGGATCTTGCCCGTGCAGTGAAAACTGTGGACGTGTTATCGCACCTGTTCGCCGGCGCGCGCTTTGAGCGCGTCGGCGGCAGGTGTTTTATATTTTCAAGATGGCGATGATCTACAAGTCGAGCCGGCTGCGGAAGGCAAATCGTGAGTCACGTTGACCCAATTCTGCGACAATTGGCAGACGGGCTACGGTTGCGGGGCTATAGTGATCGAACCCTCCAGGCGTATCAGGGTCAAATCGGGCGCTTGCTGAGGTGGGTGGGCAAGCCGCCCAGCGCGATCGCGGCAGAGGACGTGCGCGCTTATCTGCTCCATCTGGCGCAGGAGGGCAAAGCATCTGCCTCTTCGCGCAATCAGGCGCGCAATGCGATCAAGTTTCTCTACGCCGAGGTGTTGCAAGAGCCGGGCAAAGTGGAGGACGTGCCGCGCGCCAGAGAGCGCCAGCGGCTGCCCGTGGTGCTTAGCCGGGAGGAAGTGGTTGGTCTGTTTGCGGCGGTGGAGAACTTGAAGCACCGGGCGATTCTGCTGGTGATCTATGCGGCGGGGTTGCGGGTCAGCGAGGCGGCGCGGCTGAAGGTCGCCGATGTAGACGGGAAACAACATCGGCTCTTCGTGCGCGGCGGCAAAGGCGCGCAGGATCGTTACACGATCATCGCGGAAACGGCGCTCGAAGCCCTCCGGGAGTACTGGCGCGTGTACCGACCGAAGGAGTGGCTTTTTCCGAGCGACCGGCCGGACAAGGCGATTTCGCCGCGCACGATCCAGGCGGTCTTCAAACAAGCCAGAGAGCGGGCGGGCATTCGCAAAGCCGCGACCGTTCACACTCTGCGGCACTCGTTTGCGACTCACCTACTGGAGGATGGCGTTGATCTCCGGTACATCCAGGAGCTGCTGGGGCACAAAGATCCGCGGACGACGCAGTTGTACACGCACGTGAGCCGCGGGAAGGTGGAAAGAATTCGCAGCCCGTTGGATGGCTTGGCGCTGAAGGAAGGAGGGGAGGGATATGTGATAGTCGAGCCACCGTTTTAGTGCTGGAGAGCGTGATATACGCAATACGCATATCGCGCTTCCAAAGAGCGTTCTGTGCATTACTTCAGATACTTATAGTTGAACCGAAATGCTTCGCATTAAGTTAGGAGGTGTCGCACCATGGTGCTGAACTTCAATTGTAAACGCTGTCACACTAACTATGACTTCGAGGTTGGGCGGCTCACCTTCGACGAAAATGGTGATGGCGCATTGGAGGTTCAGCCAAACTGTCCGCGATGTCGCAGCGACCAATGGCTCTTGTCAGAGCTAGGTCAGAGTCAGGCGACCGCCGTTCAACTGTCTGACTTGCCAAGCCCTGGTCACCTAAGGCCTGAGACCACTGCCCATGATTCACCTTGCTGACATTGTGGACACGCACTGGGACGACTACGTGCAGGAAGGCGGTCGCTTCATTCCGCCGCACGTCTTCAAAGCGGTCAACCAAATCCGCGCGTGCCGTACACCCAAGTTGGGCACCGATGTCTATCAGTGTCCCAATTGCGGCGCGACCAAGTTCGTCTATCATTCGTGCAGGAACCGCTTCTGCCCGCGCTGCGGACAGCATGACATTGATCACTGGGCGGCGACGCTTCTGAGCCAGTTGCCCAAACTCAAACAGCATCACGTCGTCTTCACACTCCCCGCGCAGTTGCGTCCCTTGGCAAAAGCGAATCCGGAAGTAGTGCATACGCTGCTCTTTCACGCCAGCGCCACCGTCATCAAAGCATGGTTCACCGAGAAGCATCACGCCGTGCCTGGGATCATCAGCGTGTTGCAGACGGCCGGCAGTGACTTGCACTTTCAGCCTCACGCGCACTTGGTCGTCTCGGCGGGGGGACTCAAAGATGGGGAATGGTTTGAGTTAGCCAGCGACTACCTGGTCAATGAAAAGTATCTGGCAAAGAAGTTTCGCTGGCGGTTTCTGAAAGAACTGGTCACGGCGTATGACCAGGGTCGGCTGCAATTGCCCGGCGAGTTAGCGGGCCTACAATCCCGGTGCGAATTCATGCGCCTGGTGAAACAGCTGCATTCGTTCACCTGGGTGGTCTCGGTGCAACCCGCGCTGAGCGATGCGGAAAACCTCGTGCGCTATGTGTTGCGGTACACGCGGCGAGCGTGCTTGTCCGAATACCGGATTCTCAGCTTCCTGAACGGCATCATCACCTTTGAGTGCAAGGATTATGCCGCGACTCAAGGCGGCAAAACTGCGTTGAAGACGGTGAGCTTGCCCTACCGCGAGTTCTTTGACCGGCTGTTTCAGCATGTGCCGTTGCCAGGATTTCGGATGGTGCGCTACTACGGACTGTATGCGCATTTCAAAGACTTGCCCCCGCTGCCCCAAGCCGCACCGCAAGAACTACCAGAGAAATTGACCTGGCGCGAGTTGCAGATCGAGAAGACGGGCACAGACCCGTTGATGTGCCCGACGTGTCACTGCGAGATGGTCTATGGGGGAATGGAGTTTCCGAGTGAGGTGCGTGTGGCAGTTGAGCGCGTCTCGGCGTTGCCGCTGGCATATGCCGATACGAGTTAGGGCGCACTCCGAGCACGACCAGAAGAATACGCCGTGACCCGCTACCCCCATTGGGGACAGCGTTGGTTTCATTTTGTCCGAGTGCGCTTGGATCGGCACAGACGATGCTCGCCAGTGACAGGTCAGTCGGGAGGGAGGAATCCTGGAGCGGAGAATGACGCAGAGCCAATAGACTGAAACTCCAACGGCGCGTATGACAAACGCACTTCGGTCAACATCCGCTTTGCGGACATGCGGCGGTAGGACGACGACCGCCTAGGCGGATATTTCTTTCCCGCCGCACGTCGCAAAGACTTAACGTTTGCCGTCATGC
>DHFK01000047.1 GCA_002400365.1 Anaerolineales bacterium UBA4826
GCGTGGCGAGTGACAAATGACAAGCGCGGTCTGTCACGTATCACGTATCACGCATCATTTGTGATCTTGATTGACGGCTTGGCGTTCAGCGCGTCCTCGACCTTCAACGACTATTTCAACATCTGGGGCGCGCGCGCCGGCTTGTTCGATTCGTTCGACGTGGGTTATCTGGCGCTGGCGCAGAAATTACGCGCCGCACCGGCGAACGAGACGCTGTATCTTTCGCCGGTCGCGCGCGAGTATTACACGATACAATTCGGACTCGCCGGGCGCGCCGCGCGCAGTTTCGATGGACGACGCGTGCTGGTGCTGCCGCCGCCAGGCGCGCCGGCGGCTTTTGGCGTCGTCGTGCGCGACGACCCCCGCACGCCGGCGCGACTCGCGCGCCTGTTCCCGACGAGCCGCGCGATCGAAACGATCGACGATTGGACTGGGAAAGCGTACGCCGCGATCTATCGCGTGGAGGGCGCGCCGCGCCTCGCGCCGCAACACAGCGTCCACGCGCGGCTCGGCGACGCCATCGAACTGATCGGATACGACGTGGCGCGTGAAGCCGACGCCATCGCGCTGACGGTGTACTGGGGCAGTCTCGCCGAAACGCGCGCGGACTATACCGTGTTCGTGCATCTGATCGGCGACGCGCTCAATCCGGCGACGCAATCGCCGGTGTGGGCGCAAGATGATACGCGTCCCGGGCGCGGGTCGTACCCAACCGCGCGCTGGCAAGCCGGCGAAATCATCGTGGATGAATATCGCGTGACGATCCCGGCGGATGCGCCGCGCGGCGAATACCAAATCGAAATGGGAATGTACAATCTAGAGACCGGCGCGCGGGTTCGCAGGGTGGACGCGAATGGCGCGCCAATGGAGAATGACCGTGTCGTTTTCGAAAGAATCACGTTACCGTAACATCACCGCGACCGCGGATTTTCGTCGGGGCGGAAGGGCTACGCCGGTCGGCTTGGTCGGAATTGCCGGGGCGGCGCTGTTGATCGTGTGTTGCTGTTGTCTGGGGCTGTTCATCGGTCTCATGTTGGGCAATGGCAAGTCCGCGCTACAGCCGCTGACCGCCAACCTTCCCGGTCTTGGCGGTCCCACCGCGACGCCGACGGTGGACAAGAACGCGCCCGTGCCGCTCAAAAAACCCGGGCTGGCGGATAACGGGCTGGAAGTCACGGTGACCGGCATACAGCGTCCGTTGAAAGTGGAAGGGAATGTCAAACTGCCGCCGGATCAGCAATTCATTTTGGTCACCGTGCGGATTCGGAATACGAAAAACACCGGGGCAGCGCTGCCGGTTGCGCCGTCGGATTTCACGGTCAAGGGCGATGGCGGCTTGACGTACGCTGCCAATCCGCCGACGGTGACGATTCCCAAGTTGCTGACGCCAACGAGCCTCGCGCCGGCGAAGGAGATGGAAAGCGAATTGATTTTCCAGATCGCGTCCGACGATTCCGGCTTGCGGTTGCAGTGGAAGGTTGGCGGCGCGACGCGCGTCTTTGCGCTTGAGTAGAATGATTCTCCTTCTCGTCGCGATCGTCTGGCTCATTGCGCTGTTGATCGCCCTGGCGCGCCGACGCGCGAGTGCGGTATGGCGAGAGGTCCTTGCCATCGGCGTGATCGGCGCGGCGACCGCCGGTTTCTTTTGGCGACTGCTCGCCGGGCAGGTGTGGATGCCGGCGGGCGGCGGCGACCTGGCACAGTTTCTGTATCCCACCTACAAATTCGCCGCCGAGTGGTGGCGGCGCGGCGTCATCCCGCTGTGGAATCCGTACCTGTTTGGCGGCGCGCCGTTCGTCGGCGACATCCAGTCCGGCATTTTCTATCCGCTCAACCTCCTCACGTTTTTCCTCTCCGCGCCCTTGACCTTCCGCGACATGGAATATCTCTCCGTGCTGCATTTCTTCGTCGCCGGGGCGGGAATGTATGTCTATTTACGCTTTCAGATTTCAGATCCTTCGGCTACGCTCAGGGCAAGTTTCGGATTTCAGATTTCTCGCTTTGCGGCGCTGGCTGGCGCGCTGGCGTTCGAGTTCAGCGATCTCTTCATCACCCATTTCGGCAATCTCAATCTGAGCGCGACCTTCGCGTGGCTGCCGCTGGTTCTGCTGTTCTATCAACGCGCCGTGACGGATCGGCGCGCCGGGTTCGCGGCGATTGCCGGCGTCCTGCTCGCGGTCGCGTTCTTCGCCGGACACATTCAGTCGTTCTTGTTCATCGTGCTCGCGCTGGTGTTGCTTGCCATTTGGCAGATGGCGTATAGCCAATGGCGTATGGCAAGTAGCGAACCCATGCTATTAGCCATGAGCCACAAGCCATTTGCTTTGCTTGCCGTCATCGCCCTCGTCGCGTTCGGTCTCAGCGCGCCCGCGCTGCTGCCGGGCATCGAGATGGCGCAGAATACCGTGCGCGCGACGTTGACGTACGAGCAAGCCGCGCAATTCTCGCTGCCGCCCGCGCAGTTGATTGGGCTTGTCGTTCCCGGCTTTTTCGGGCGCGGACCGCAGAACGCGTGGGGTCCCTGGTCGCGCGTCGAAGTCGGCTACATCGGCGTCCTGCCGCTCGTCCTCGCGCTCCTCGCGCTCGTGCTGCGCCGCGACGCGCCAACGCGCTTTTTGGGCGCGCTCGCGCTCATCGGGCTTGCGCTGGCGCTCGGCGGTTACGCGATTCTGCACGGCTGGCTCTACCAATTCATCCCCGGCTTTGGACAACTGCGCGCGCCGGCGCGGTTCATCGGGCTGATGGATTTTGCGCTTGCCGCGCTTGCCGCGTTGGGTTTCGACGCGCTGCTGCGCGCGCTCCCGCGCGCGAGCGAAATCGCGTTCAAGCGCATCGTGCGCGCGGCGCCGTGGCTGTTGCTGCTCGTCGCGCTGCCCGCCGGCGCAACCGCGTACGCGCTGCTGATCCTGGGACAGGGGCAAGACCCGGCGCTGTTCACGCGCATCGGCAATGCGGCGAACGCGCTCGCGTTTTTCATTCTCCTATTCGCGCTCGCGCTCGGGCTGATCGTCGCGCGCGGCACGCGGTACTTTCGGCGCGGCGCGTGGGCAACGCTCGCGCTCGCCTTGATCTTCTTCGACCTCTTTTCGCTCGGCGCGTACGTGGACCTCAGCCCCGACGATCCGACGCGCGTTTTCGAGCATCCCGACGCGGTCGCGTTTCTCAAGAGCGATGGCAGTTTCTATCGTGTGGACCCGCGCGAAACCGGCGTGGACAATGCGTGGCCCCCCGACACCTCCATCCTCTACGGCATCTTCGACGTCAACGGCGATAACCCGCTCGTGCTAGCCGATTTCGACCGCTATTGGCAAGCGCTCGGCAGTCGTTCGTCGCCGTTGTACGATTTGCTCAATGTGAAATACCTGATCGGGCGCAAGAACGTGCCGCTCGACCGCGCAAAATTTCGGCTGGCGTACGACGGCGATCCCGCGTTCGACATTTTCGAGAACACGCGCGTCCTGCCGCGCGCGTTCGTCGTCTACAATACTCTGGGCGTTCCCGATCACGCCGCCGCGCTGGACGCGATCCACGCGCCGGATTTCGATCCCGCGCAGGTGGCGGTACTGGAGCAAGTAGACAGCCGACAACAGATAGCAGACAACAGAACACCAGCAACGGTCAAGATTGTAGGTTATGGACCGAATGAGATTTTGCTGGACGTGAACGCGACGAGCGCGGGCGTGCTGGTGTTGAGCGAGGTGTACTATCCGGGGTGGCGCGCGTACCTCACCCCCAACCCCCAACCCCCTCTCCCCT
>DHFK01000122.1 GCA_002400365.1 Anaerolineales bacterium UBA4826
ACGTTCTTGGTGTTCACGTTCACATACCAACCGTCAATGCCAGAGAGTGGCTTCGCCGGACCCTTCGGTCCTGCCGGCATCGGCACCACCCCCAACGATGCCCCCAGGTCTTTCTTGTAATCCCCCAAGACCCACGGCCCGTTGATGATCATGTCCACCTGCTTCTGCCGGAACATCGTGTCCGCTTTGCCACCATCCGTCTCGAACTTGCCGCCGGCTTTCTTCAGGTCCACCAGATACTGCATCGCTTCCGCAAACCCGCCCTGATCCGCCGTGCACGCGCCTTTGGCGTCCATCAACGTCCCGCCAAACGCGGGGAAGAACCCAAAGTTGTGGTAGTTGTTCTGGTTCAAGACGATGCTGTTCCCACCCTTGACGAGTGCCGTCAAATCGTCCGTCGTCTTCGGCGGGTTTTTCACCTTGTCTTTGTTGTAGTACAACGCCACGGCTTTGACGATCATCGGCACGGCGTAGATCTTGCCGTTCACCGTCACGCCGTCAATCGAGAGTTTGGAATACTTGTCCAACTTGCCCTTGAGTTGGTCGTCGAGCGGCTTGAGCAAGTTGGCGCGCACTTCGTTGCCGAGGTTGTCGTTCGGGGCGGTCCAGAGATCGGGGCCGCCGCCCGCGGCGGCTTCGGTCTCGTATTTGTTGAAGAGTTGATCGAAGGGGACCGCGAGGACGGTGAGTTTGAGGTCGGGGTTGTCCTTCTTGATCTGATCGAGCAACTGGGTGAGCGCTTTTTCTTCCGAGCCGCCGGTGTGATAGGCGTGCCAGAGCGTGAGGGTGCCCTTGATCGCGCCAGCGGGCTTGGGCGCTTCGGTCGGCTTGGGCGCTTCCGTTGCCTTGGGAGCCGCCGTCGGCGGCGCCGCGGTCGGCGCGGGCGTCGGCGCCGGGGCGCACGCGACGGCGATCGCCACCAGACTCACGAACAACGTCAGTAAAACAAGATGTTTGGCGTTCATTCTTCTCCTCCTAGAAACCTGCGATTTTTCGTGGTTGGGCGACAGCGCAAAAGATTACTTGCTGTTCTCACCTCCTCCCGGGTCTGGCCGGTCAAAATGAAAACAGGCAGTCCGATAGAAATGGGCTGCCTATTCCAAAGACATCACATCGTCGAAAGCGAGTCGGCGAAAATGCGCGGCATAGCGGCGCGCGCCAACCGCCATGCGATCGTTCGAAGCGAAACTGACTTTGCAGACCCGCACTGCATCGTGTTCCCCCCGCAGCCGCAATGCCTGCCATTCACCATTGTTGCGGCGCAACCGAAACCCGTCCCGCGAATGTTATGCGCTCCGGCATTCGCGCTTTCTTTGAAACCCAGTGTACCCGACTATCTGCCGTGTGTCAAGCGGCGTTGTCACGGCCATGGACTGCCCGCGCGATGGCTGCGACGTGCGCCGGCGTGCTCCCACAACATCCGCCGACAATGCGCGCGCCGGCTTTCACATAGCGCGTCGCATAATCCGCCATCTCGGCAGGCGTCGTGTCGTACGCGGGCGGAATACCTTTGGGCAACCCGGCGTTCGGCTTGATCCAAAGCGGCAGCCCAGTTTTTTGGGCTGCCATCTCGGCGACGATTTGTTCCATCGCGTCGAGTGACTTGCCGCAATTCGCGCCGATTGTCGCGATCCCTAGCGGCGCGATCGCTTCCACAACCTGGGACGGCCGCAAGCCCATCATCGTGCGCGTGCCCTGATCGTAACTGAACGAGACGACGAGCGGCAGCGCGCACGCCCGCTTGACGCCCTCGATCGCCGCTTGCGCTTCATCGAGCGCAAAGAATGTTTCGAGCAGGAGCAAATCCACGCCGCCCTCCGCCAGCGCGGCGGCTTGCTCCGCGTACGCGTTGACCGCGTCCGCGCGCGTCAATTCGCCGAATGGCTCCATCAGCGCGCCGGTGGGCCCCATCGAACCGGCGACGAGGACGCCCGCCCGCGTCGCCGCGGCTTGGCGCGCCAACTCGGCGGCGCGGCGATTGAGTTCCGGCGCGCGGTCGGCGTATTTCGAATCGCGCATCCGCAGACGCGTGCCGCCAAAACTGCACGTCAAGATGATGTCCGCGCCGGCGTCCACAAACGCGCGGTGCAACGCCAGCACGTTCTCCGGCTGATCGAACACCCATTCTTCGGGCGGCACCCCGATTTCGATGCCCATCTTTTGATAGTTCGTGCCGGTCGCGCCGTCCGCGACGAGAATATCGCCGGCGCGCAGACGTTCAAGAAAGCTACCCATCATGTTCATTCTCTCAGTGCGTGAGGTATAAGGCGCCTTCCGTATCGCGTGTTGCGTGCTCCGTTTACGCACCACGCATCACGCAACACGCATTACGCATCATTGCGAAGCCTCCCCCGTGGGACGCACCACGCTGGGAAACGCCAGCGCCTCTGTGAAAATATCATTGAAATCCGGGCGGGCAGACAACTCGATGTATTCGACGAATTCAGGAATCCGTTTTGCCGCCTCGCGCTCGCGGAAGGAAAGCAGCGCGATCTTGGCGCCCTCTCCCGCCGCATTGCCGACCGCGACGATGCGTTCGACCGGAACCCAGGGGACTAGCCCGATGGCGCGCGCGCTGGCAGGATTGATGTATGAGCCGAACGAGCCGGCAAGTAGCACTTTACTCAGGTCATCTGCCTTGACCCCCAGGTGCGTCATCAGCACCGCGACGCCGGCGGCAATCGCGCCTTTGGCAAATTGCAACGCGCGAATATCCGGCTGCGTCAGCACGATTCCATCCTCCGGCGCGCTGAGCAAGAATGCGCGCACACCGTTCACTTCGACCAAACGCTCGACGAGCGGGTCCGGCACGCGCCCGCGCGCGTCCTCGGGTCGCGCGAGCAAACCGGACGCGTTCACGAGCCCGCGTTCGATCAGTTGTGCGACGGCGTCCACGAGTCCCGAGCCGCAAATGCCGATCGGACGCGTCGCGCCGATGACTTGCAGATGCACGTCGTCGTCAATTCGCACGCCTTCGATCGCGCCGTCGCTCGCGCGCATGCCGCATTTGATCTGTGCGCCTTCGAACGCGGGACCGGCTGGCGCGGCGGTGGCAAGCGTCCGGCGCAATGAACCCAACACAATTTCGCCGTTCGTCCCTACGTCAATGTACAGCCGCAGCGCATCGTCCTTGTCCCGGACAATGCCCGTGGCAAGCACGCCCGCGACAATGTCCGCGCCGACGTACGCGCCGAGATGCGGCAAGGTGCTCAAGCGCGCTTGGGGGTGCAACCTCACCCCTCTCCCCCGCGCTTCGCGCGCCCCCTCTCCCACCTCCTGTCGGAACGACAGGAGAGGGGAGAGGGGGGCAGGGGGGTAAGGGGTGAGGTCAGACGCCGGCAGCGTTACCGCCTCTTCGATGGTTGGAATGAACGGCGCGACCGAGATCGGCTCGGGATCAATGCCCAACAGAATGTGCAGCATCGTCGCGTTGCCGACCGCGACCGCTTCGTATACATTTTCCCGCGCGATGCCGGACGCCGCGAGCAGTTGATCGAAGAGCGTGTTGATCGTTTCGACAATACGCGCTTGCAACGTCGCCAGTCCGTCCGGCTCGGTCATCGTGTAACTGATGCGCGAGATCACGTCCGCGCCGTACGCTGCCTGACGGTTGAGCGTTGACTGCACTGCCGCGACCGCGCCGGTGTTCAGGTCCACCACCGCGCCCACGATGGTTGTCGTGCCGATGTCGAGCGCGAGTCCAAACATGCGGTCGGTCGTGTCGCCGCCTTCGACGGCGATCAATTCGTCGCCGCAGACGACCGCGGTGATTTTGAAATCGTTGGCGCGCAGCGTTCTGGGTAGCGCGCGCCACACGGCAGGATCGGGGCGGACCGAGTAGCCCTCTTTGTCCAGCGCAGTGATGACGCGCTGAAGATCGGGCTGCTGATCTTCAAACGTCGGTTCGGCAAGTTCGAGATAGACTTTGGCGACGTTGGGATCAATCGCGACGTGACGTCCATAGCCGAGCAGCGCGGCTTTCGGCGCGGTCATCAAGCGCGGCACTTGTGCGATACATGCTTGATGGATCGGCGCGCGGCACGAGAGCCGCCACCCGTCCGCGAGTTCCGCTGCGGACAAATGCTTGCGGTCGGCTTCGGCGATCGAGTTCACGCCTTGCAGCAAGCGCACTTTGCATTTGCCGCAAGTGCCGCGCCCGCCGCAGGTGCTGTCAATCGCCAGCCCTGCCCAGTTCGCCGCGTTAAAGACAGTGGTACCCTCAGGCACATGGGTGATGATGTTCTGAGGGAGAAACGTGATTGGAACTTTCACCCCGACTTTTTCCGTCTAAACTCGGCGATCCAATTCGCCGCGTACTCGTCGTGTCCAAGCAAGACGTCGCTCGCGCGTACGGCTTGACGGATGATTGGATCGGTCGCATCCGTGATCGCGCAGGTCAGCCCGCACGTCATCGCCATTGCCAGATACGCCGCCGTGATCGGCGGGCGCTCCGGCAAGCCGAACGAGATATTGCCCGCGCCGCAAACCATGTTCACGCCGAGGTGCTCGCGAATCATCCGCATCGTTTGCAGCGTGATCTTTACCGCCGTCGGATCCGCGGCGACGGTCAGCGCGAGCGGATCAATAATGACATCTTGCGCTGGAATGCCGTGATCCTGCGCGCGCCGAACGATCTTCTCCGCGATCGCAAGACGAAATTCAGGGTCCATCGAAATGCCCGTCTCATCGTTCGCCATGCCGATGACTGCGGCGTCGTATTTCTTGACCAGCGGCAGAATCTTTTCCAGGCGCTCGTCTTCGCCCGTGACCGAATTGACCAGCGCCTTGCCTTTGTACGCCGCGAGCGCGGCTTGCAGCGCTTCGAACACAGACGAGTCAATGCACAGCGGCGCGTCCGTCACTTCGCTTACCGCGCGAATCGTGTTGACGAGCAACTCGGCTTCGTCTGCCGTCGGCACGCCGGCGTTCACGTCGAGCATCTGCGCGCCGGCGGCAACCTGGGTTTCCGCGTCGCGCCGCACGCGCGCGAAATCGCCTGCCGCCATCTCCGCGCCCAGTTTCTTGCGTCCGGTCGGGTTGATGCGCTCGCCAATCATCACAAAGGGTTGCTCGGGCCCTATCACAACGGTTTTGGTTCTTGAATGTAGAGTGGTTTCCATGTCTCACTCTGTGGCAGGTGACGCGTGGCGTGTGCCGTGGATGTTTGCTCCTCGTCACTCGCCAGACGGCACTCGTCACTTGTTTTCCGGTTCTGCCACGCTGACCATCTGCTCAACCGCTTTCACCGCGTCTGCCAACGCGCCAACCGGCGCTGCGCCGGTTGCGCCGATCAGTTCCTTGGCTTTGCGCGCGGTCGAACTGGCATCGGGGCAGTACGCGTCCGCGCCAGCCAACTCGGCGTATTGCGCGGTGACCGGCGCGCCGCCGACCATCACTCTCACCTTGTCGCGCAGCCCGGCTTTTTTGAGCGCCTCGATCGTGACTTTGAACATCGGCATCGTCGTGGTCAGGAACGCCGACATGCCGACAATGTCGGGCTGATGCTTCTGCACTGCATCAACGAATTTCTCCGGCGAGGTATTCACCCCCAGGTCAATTACCTCAAATCCCGCGCCCTCGAGCATGATGTTGCACAGGTTCTTGCCGATGTCGTGCACGTCGCCCTTGACCGTGCCCATCACGTATTTGCCGAGCGACTTGTCGCCCTTTGCCGCGAGGAGCGGGCGCAGCAGCGTGAGCGCGCCTTGCATCGCCTTTGCCGACAGCAGCATCTCCGGCACGAAAAAGTCGCCGAGTTCAAAGCGCCGGCCCACTTCTTGCAGCGCGGGCAGCAGCGCTTTGTAAAGCATCTCCGTTGGTTCCAGCGTGGCGTCCAGTCCTTGCTGCGTCAACTCCTTCACCAGCACCGCTTTGCCGAGGATGGTGTTGTCGAATAATCCTTTGAGGATTTCGTCGTGGGTCACAAGTGCCTCCTACGCTTTTAACTTTTCTCCACGCGCATCATACAGCACATCCGGCGCGACCTGCGCGGCGATGAGTTCGCCGAAAACATCCACGCGCAATTCTGTGCCCTCGCGTGCCAGATCCAACGGCAAGTACACCAAGCCGACGTTTTTCCCAACCGTGTAGCCATACCCACCGCTGCGCAACCGCCCGACGACCTGACCGTTGTGCATCACCGCTTCGCCGCCGTAGATTACACAGTTTCCATCCATTGTCAACGTGGCAAGTTTTCGCTGGACGCCCTGGGATTTGATTTTCGTTAACGCCTCGCGCCCGATGAANNTCACCCTTGTCGAGATGCACGCAGAAACCCAAGCCGGCTTCGTACGGATTATCTGCCGGCGTGATATCGGCGGTCCAGTAGCGGTACCCTTTTTCCAAACGCAGCGAATCGAGCGCCTTGTAGCCGCACGGCTGAATGCCGTACGCCTTGCCCGCGCTCATCAGCGCGTCCCACACCGGCGTGGCTCGATCGAACGGCGTGTACAATTCCCAGCCCAACTCGCCAGCGTACGTCACGCGCTGCGCCCAAATCTCCAATCTCTCAATCTCCAATCTCTTTCCTGTCATGTACGGGAATCCGGCGTTCGACACATCCTCCCGGGTGACGGCTTGCAAAACATCGCGCGCGCGCGGTCCCCACAGCCCAATTGTCGCGTACTGCGACGTGCAATCGCTAATGGCCAAATCTTCGATCTCTGCCGCGTGCATCGTGATCCATCCCAGGTCGCGCGCGACGAACGCGCTGCCGGTGACGACGCGAAAATGATCGTCCGCGAGCCGGGTGAGCGTCAAATCGCTCTCGATGCCGCCGCGCGCGTTGAGCATCTGTGTATAGACGACGCGACCTACTGGTTTGTCCAGATCGCTATCGGTCAGTTTTTGCAGCAGTGCGAGCGCGCCTTTGCCTTTCACGTCAATCTTGCCGAACGAACTCATCTCAAAGATGCCGACGCGTTCGCGCACCGCGCGATGTTCGCCACCAACCCGGTCGAAGAAAGCGGGACGACCCCAGCCCCACGCGCGTTGATCTGCGCCCGCGCGCCGCGATGGCTTGCCGGGGTCGAAATAGTTGACGCGCTCCCAGCCATTCTTCTCGCCGAACACCGCGCCGAGTTCTTTCAACCGCGCGTCGAGTGGGTTCGGCAGCAGCGGACGCGCCGATTCGTTTTCGTCGTGCGGAAAGCGCAGGAAATAATAATAGCGGTACGATTCTTTCGAGCGCTCCGCCGTGAACTTGGGATCGGCGTAGATGGGGCCAAAGCGCCGCACGTTGTACTCGCTCGTGTCTTGCGATGGCTCGCCCTCGACAATCCACTCGGCGACGATCTGCCCGATCGCGCCGCCGCCGCCAAACCCGGTGTGCGATAAACCGGCGGCGACGTAGAAGCCGGGGACACCCGGCACCGGACCAAGCAGCGGGCGACTGTCGGGCGTGATCGCTTCGGGACCGTTGAGCAGCAACTTTGCCTCCGCGCGCTCGACAATCGGCACGCGGCGAATCGCGCCTTGCAAAATCGGATCGAACAATTCCCAGTCGGGCGGGAAAAGTTGCTGCGTAAATTCCCACGGCGCGCCGTCAACAAAGTGCGCGACTGGATTGATTTCAAATCCGCCGATGAGCAAGCCCTTTTGTTCCTCGCGCATGTAAACTAGATTCGCCGGATCGCGCAGGACAGGCGTATCCTTTGTGAGTTCGTGACCTGGGATCGGCGCGGTGGCGAGATGCTGATGCGTGAGCGGCGTCATCGGCAAATTCACGCCGACCATCGCGCCGATGCGCGGCGCCCACATGCCCGCCGCGTTCACGACGATTTCGGTTTGGATTGTTCCGTGGTCAGTCACAACCGCGCACACTTTGCCCTTGGCGCTTTGCTTTATGCCCGTTACGCGCACGCCGGTGTGAATCTTGACGCCGCGTAACTTGGCGCGCCGCGCGAGTTCATACGCCACGCCGCTCGGATCGAGATAGCCGTCGCCGGGCAAATACAGCGCGCCGTGGACATTCTCGATGGACATTTCCGGGAAGAGTTTCTGCGCGGCAGCCGGCGAGATGATTTCGAGATCGAGTCCGATGGCTTTGCCCTGGCTCACCTGGCGTTTCAGAAACAGGAAATGCTCTGGCGTGGAGGCAACGCGCAGACTGCCGGTCGTGCGCCAACCGATTTGCTCACCGCCGTCCGCCTGCAATTTCTTGTACAGGTCCATGCTGTACTTGCGCATCCGCATCAGACTAGGCGAGGTGTGGAACACGGTGACAATGCCGGCGGCGTGCCACGTCGCGCCGCTGGTCAGTTCGCCCTTGTCAACCAGAACGATGTCGGTCCACCCCATCTCGGTGAGGTGATAGGCGAGACTGCAGCCGGCGATGCCGCCGCCGATGATGACGACGCGCGCGGTGTCTTTCAACCTGGGACTCCTGTTTCCAAGATACGGAACACGCAATACGCAACACGTGTTTCGTGGTGCGTATTCCGTCCACTATTTCCATTCCTTCGGTGGTACACACTCTCCCGCCGGCAAATCGGCAAACGCCGCGCGAATGCGCGCGTCTACGTCCGGCGAGATGAACGAGGGCTGGTCGCTCATCAAAATCTCGCGCACGCGTTTCAGCGCGCGCGCCTGCGTATCGAGCGCGCCTTGCTTCTGCCAGCGATTGCGCGCGTCGCGGTCGGCGATGTCGGACAGGTACATCGTCTCTTTCATCAGCGCGTAGGTGCGCGGTCGGTCAATGAACATGCCGCCCGGTCCGGTCGCGGCGATGTCGTCGAACGCGAAATTCTCTTCGCCGAATTCGAAACCGCGCTGCATGCGCTTGAGCATCCGCGCGATGTCGTCGTCAATCACCGCTTTTGCGAAATCGAAACACATCAGCGCGTCGAGCAAGCCGCCCAGGTTGAACATGTCCGCGCCCGCCAACAGCGCGCCGACATTCGACATCCCGCTCTCGTAGCCGGACTGGGCGTCGTTGATCTTGGAATTGGTCAAGCCGATATAGCCGCCGTTCGGCACGTTGTAGAAATGTGCCATCTGCGCCATGCCCATCACGAGCATCCCAGATTCGATCGCGCCGGGCGAGTATGCGCCGCGGCGCATATCCGCGATGGTCGGCAACGACGAGTAAATGATCGGCGTGCCCGGACGAATCATCTGAATCAGCGTCGTCCAAGCCAGGAATTCGGCATTGCCTTGCGTCAGCGTGCCGAGTAGTGTCAGCGGCGCGGACATGCCGCCGTTCGGCACGACGCTTCCGAAAGAAGGCAGTCCCTGTTCGGCAAAGTAGATCAGCATCTCGGTCGAATCGAAATCGAAGGTCAAGGGCGAGACGATGGGGCAATAGTGGTGGGTGATAAACGGTCGTTCACGATACGCGGCGTCACTGCCGGCGACGAGCGCGCCGAGTTGCAGAGCCTGCGCGGCATCGGTGGGGTTGAGCGCGCTGCACCGAATCGGCTTGAGGCAATTCTTGAGCGCGGGATAAAGGCGCGTGACCGTAAAACGGTCGAGCGGCGCGTCTTCGGCGAGCGTCGAGATGGAAAAGACATCATAGCCCGGCAGTTCGTGGATCAGACGCGCGATGCGCGCGATGTCGTCCGCATAGGCGCGGCGTTCTTTGCCGGTTACCGGGTCAAGCATGTTTGGCGCAGACGAACCGGTGACGATGACCGGGCGATCGCGCGGCAGCGTTCGATCGTACTTTGGCTCGCGTCCGTAGAAAGTAAAGGTGGGTGGAAACGCCGCGCGCGCCGCTTCGACGACCTGGCGCGGGAACTTGATGATTTCCGCGTCCACGCGGCAGCCATGTTTCGCCAAGTACTCTTTCGCTTGCGCGTTGCGTACCAACAGTCCGACGTTTTCGAGAATTTCGAGCGACGCTTCGTGGATGCGGACGATCTGTTCTGATGTGAGGAGCGCGGCGAATGTGTTCATTACAACTCCAACGACGCCATGTCGGTGACGAACCGAAAGCGATCGCCGCGGAACAGGTCTTTGCTGTACTCTACCGGGCGATCGGCTTTGTCAAACGACAAGCGATGCTCTAGCATCAGCGCCGCGCCCGGTTTGATTCCCAGCAATTCGGCTTCGTATTCGGTGGCGACCACTGGCTCCAGACTTTGCCGCGCCTTGCTGACGACCACGCCGTATTCCGTTTCCATGATTTCGTACAACGAGCGAGTCGCCAGGTCGTGGCACGCCAGATTGGGAAAGGCGTTCGCCGGAATAGTGAATCGTTCCAACAGAACCGGCTCTTGGTTGACCAAACGCAAACGATGAATTTCATAGACCGGCGCTGACACCGGTAATTTCAGATGGACCGCCACGGACGCCTCGACCGGGCGTTCCGTGAACGCGAGCACCTTCGCGCCCGGTTTGTGTCCGCGGCGCTCCATCCCGCGCGTAAACGAAATCAGCGTGCCCGCCTGTCGCTCGATTTTTTGTTCGGCGATGTAGGTGCCATGCCCCTGCCGGCGAATCAGCAATCCTTGCGTTTCGAGAACGCGGAGCGCCTGCCGCAGCGTCATGCGATTGACGCCGAGCGTCTGGCTTAACTCGCGCTCTGGCGCCAAGCGCGAGCCCGGCGCAAGTTTGCCCGATTCGATTTGATCGAGAAGACTCTCGGCGATTTGGGTATAGAGTGGCGCGGCAGCGGATAAACGACTTGGCGAACGTTTGACCGGGACTTGTGTAGGCATGGTCGCTCAACCATGGCATGACGAGAAATGGCACACGATTGGTTTATTGGTCTATGCCAACGGCGAGGAGAGAATATCACTTCGCTTCCGAATTGTCAAGCAACCTTTTGGCAAATCCGTCGAGTCGCGTTATAATCGCGACATTCTCGAATCGAGGAAGGAGCCAGTCATCGTTAACTTTGCGCCTGCACTCAAGCCGTCGCGCGCTCTAGCCGTCGCCGAGGCGCTCGTGGTCAACCTGGTTTGGGCGTCATCATTCGTCTTGGTCAAGATCGGACTCTATGATCTGGGCCCGCTGACGCTGGCGGGATTGCGTTACTTTATCGGCTTTCTGGTGCTGTTGCCCTGGATGGCGCACAACGGATCCGCGGCGTTGCGTGCGTTGCCGGCGCGTCGGTGGATTCATCTCATCTTGATCGGTGTTTGCGCTTATCCGATTGGGAATGGCGCGCTGTTCTGGGGATTGCAGTACATGCCGGCGACGACCGGCTCTTTTCTCTTGAGTTTCACGCCGTTGCTCGTGCTTGGCATGAGCATCTTCTGGCTGAGGGAAATTCCGACGCGCCGGCAGGGGGCAGGAATGGCGGTTGCCGTCGCGGGCAGCGTGCTCTTTTTCTCGGCTGGGCTAATGGCTGGGAATCCCGGGGCGATCACGGTTGTGGCAGCCGGATTAGTGGGCTTTGCCTTTTTCGGAATCTTGGGCCGCGCGGCTGCCCGCGATCGGCAGGTGGATACGTTGTCTCTGACCGCGATCCCGCTGGCGTTCGGAGGCGGTCTCCTCCTTTGCTTCGCCCTGCCGCTGGAGGGGTTGCCCAGATTCTCCGCGCTCGTCGCGATCGTCGTCTTTTGGCTCGCGGTGGTCAATACGGCTTTTGCCTACATGCTGTACAATCACTCGCTGCAGGTGCTGACGGCGTTCGAGATGAATGTGATGATGAATCTCACGCCGCTCGTAACCGCCGCGCTGGCTTGGCTCTTCCTGAGCGAGAAACTAGACCCGCTTCAAATCGTTGGCATGGTCACAGCCATCGGCGGCATCGTGCTCGTGCAATGGCGCGAGTCAAGCGGCTGACTCCTACCGTTTCCCCGTGGGCGTCTCACAGTTCGGACAGCGCAACTCGTTTTGCCGCCCCAACCGCAACTCGAACGTCGGATGATGGCAACCGGGGCATGTCAGCGCGTCGGTCTTCTCCACGAGCGGATCCCAAGTCAGCGTGAGCGCAGTCGGGCGGAACGCGGCGCGCTTGCCTTCGACCGCGACGAGACGCGTGTTGACAAAGAGGCGCGGAATCTTGACGTGCAGCAGATTCGTCAGTTTCAGTTGCACGCGCAGTTGTGATTTGCGTTCCAGTTCGTCCAGCCGCAGCGCCTCCTCGCGCGCGAGCGCGGCTTGGCGCAGGCGCAGCGCTTCGAGTTCCTCTCCACGCGCGGTCGCCTTTTCGACGCGCTCGGCGAGTTCCGCGCGCAGGTCCGCATAGTACCGCTGCATTTTCCCGGTTTGTTCGACCAGCCGCTGCTGATTCTGGTGCTGGCGCGTATGCGCCTCGGCGCGCACCGTGCGCGCGACCGCCTCGCGCGCGGCGAGGTAGGCATGGTCGAGCGGGAGCGACGCGGCGTCGGGGTAATGCCAGCGGCGAATTTCGGAAAAGCGCTCGCTCTCCAGCAGCGCGTCAAGGTAACGCACCTGGCGACCGTAATAGCGCTCTACCGCGACCGGGTAAAGCGCTTGCTCCTTTTCGTCGCTGATGTACGTGACCTCGAACCAGAAAAGCGAATGGGTGACATACCGCGGACGCATGGTTTCGATTTGCAGCGCCAACCCTTCCGGCAGAACGAGTTCGCGGCGGACGCGTTGATCGAGCGCGTGCGGAGTCAGATGCAGATCGTCGAGGTACGCCAAGCCGACGCGACCGCGCGCCTGCGCCTGTTCCAGCCAATCGTCGAGCAGCGCGCTGCCGAACGTAAGCAATTGCGCGGAGGCGTGTTCGGGCAGCGCGTCGGGATCGAACGCGACGCGCAGCGGCGTGTCCGCGTTCGGCAGAAGGACATCGTACACCTGCGGCTCGATGGCATCCGCCAAGCCGCCGGCGGCGTCCACGTATTCGAGTAAGAATTGCTCCAAGGGATCAGGCATCTTGATGCGGTGGTTAGGTGGTTTGATAGCGTGGCAATCTGTCCCACCACCCAATTACCCAACCACCGAACCTCCTAACCACCATTCCTATCCTTCCGGCGTAAATTTCTCTCCAAACAGCCGCTCCTCTTGCGCGCGCTGCCGCACGTAATTTTCCTTTGCCGTCATCAACTGTTCGCCGAGCCGATCCAGCGCGGCGCGAAACGTGTCCGAATCTTGCGACTGCACCCACAAGTCGGTCACGACATCCTCGAATTCCTTTTCTTCGTCGAGGTTGCCCAGGATCATGTCAATCTCGCCGATGACGAGTTCGAACATCGCGATCTTGGCTTCGAGCAGATGCAGCACAGCGGACTCGAGCGTGTCGGCGGCGGCAAGATTGAACACGTAGACATCGCGCGTCTGCCCGATGCGGCTCAAGCGCCCGACGCGCTGTTCGATCTTCATCGGATTCCACGGTAGATCGAAATTGCAGATCGCGTTGCAGAATTGCAGATTGCGCCCTTCGCTGCCCGCGTCGGTGCTGAGCAAAATGCGCGCCGGTCCCTGAAACGCGCGAATCGCCTCTTCCTTCTCCAGACGCAACAGCCCGCCGTGAAACACGACGACTTGCTCGCCCGCGTCTTGCAGACAGCGCTGCAGCCACGCCTGGGTCGCGCGAAACTGGGTGAAGATCACCAATTTGTCGGGGAAATCTTTCAGCAGCGCGAGCAGACGCTCCGCCTTGCTGCCGGTGGTCAAAGCGCGCGCCGTGTCCGCGAATTGCTGCAACGCCGCGCGCTCGTCTTGGGGCAGGCGTTCGTCCTGCGCGATGCGCTCGAGCGTGGGCGCGGCGGCTTGGCTCGCGCTGCCCAATTCTTTCTGGAGCGTGATGAGCGACATGCGCGACAGGGCGCGCGCGGTCGTCGTTTGCGCGCGCGTGGCGACGCGCAAATGCTGGCGGACGAAACGCGAGACCTCGTCGTACAGCGCGCGTTCCTGAGCGTTCAGCGCGACGATGTGCGTTTGCGCGATGCGTCGCGTCAGCGCCAAGCCGACGGTCGAACGCCGATTCCGCACCATCACTTCCGCCAAGAGTTGGTGGAGTTGATCCACGTTGCGCGGCATCAACTTGTCGCGCCGATCCACGAACTGACGTTGGAACGCACGCGCCGTGCTCAATAACCCGGGCTGCAAAAGCGTGACCAGGTTGAACAATTCTTCGAGGTCGTTCTGCACCGGCGTCGCGGTGAGGAGCAGAATATATTTCTTGCGGAGTTCCGCCGCCATCTGCCACAACAAGGTCTGGCGGTGGCGCAAGTGGTGCACTTCGTCCACGATGACGAGGTCCCAGTCTTGCTTGAGCATCGCGCTGCGGTGCGGCTCGCGCTTGGCGGTGTGATACGACGCGATGATGCGATCGTGCGCCGCCCACGCTTGCGCGCCCTTTTCGCGAAATCGCGGATCGTCGTGAACGATGAAATTCTGTCCGAACTTGCGCCGCATTTCGCCCTGCCATTGCTCGACGAGCGACGGCGGCGTGAGGATCAGCACGCGCCGCGCGAGTCCGCGCACGACCAGTTCTTGCAAAATGATCCCGGCTTCGATCGTCTTGCCCAAGCCGACTTCGTCGCATAACAACGCGCGTCCGCGCAAGCGCCGCAGCACGGTGCGCGCGGTGCGGAGTTGATGATCGAGCAGATCAACTTCGCGCAGCCAGGGGAGGCACAGCAACTGATCGAACCCCGCGACCATGCCCAGGCGCGTCGCCTGCAACGCCAATCGAAAATCGCGCCAGCGCGCGAGCGTCAGCCGATCGTTCCGCAGCAGCGCGCGGTCTTCTTCGGCAAACGTGAGCGGATCTTGCGATGGCGTGATGGGCGGGGGCAGTTCAACCGGCGCGGCGGGTTCGAGCAGCAAGCGAAAGCGGTACGGCTGAACGCTTTGACATTCCAGGATCAGCGCGCCCGACTGTTTGGCGAGGGGACGCAGCGCCTTGACGCTTTTGAGCGCGCCTTTAGCGGCATCGTACTTGAGCGCAATCGGCTCAGCCGCGGTCTCGAGAACGACGCTGACGTCGGGTTGGCTGAAGAGACTGTTGAGCGCGGGCGCGAGCAGCAGTTGCCCCTGTCGCAACGCCTCCGCCGTCACGTCGAGTTCGAGACGGTCGCCAATTTGAAACCCGGGTTCGCTAAAAGGAGCGCTCAAGGTCGAGTCCTTTTCTGGTCTATTTGGTCAGTCCTGCAAAGAGTGTCTCGCAACCTTCGTAAGGTTGACCAGATTATAGCCGCGTTTTCCTCATCTGCCAAACGAACGTTTGCATTTCCAACCCAATGGATTTATAATGCGTTCACCTACCCGCTTGGGTAGGACTGCCACACGCCATTACGCAGAATTGTTCAAGAGTGGCGCATATCCCGCGTTAGGTTATCACCCTCCTAGAAATAGGGAGACGATTGCTGGTGACTGGCAGACTGGGCTTGCTCAAGTGGATTGCGGTTCTAGTCCCCGTTGTGCTTGCGACGATCTTTCTGCTCGCCGCCTACTTCCAACTGCCCACATTCTTTTCGCTTCCCCTCGCCTACGGCGTGGTCCTCCTCGCGACGGCAATCGCCGCGTCCATTTTCCTTGCGCTGTGTCTGCGCATTGCCAGACGCGAACGCGAGTTGATCGCCGTTCGTCAAATCACCGAAGCCATCAGCGCGTCGCTCGATCTGGTCGAAATGTTGGCGCGCGCGCTCGACTCGATTCTGGAACTGACGCACGCCGCCGCGGGGCGCGTCTGGCTCGTGGATGCCGATGCCGGCGTTCTGCAAAACGTCGCGCATCGCGGCTTGTTCCCCGATGCCTTTGCCGAACCGACGACGCTCCCCTTGGGCGATGATTTGCCGGGACGCGTCGCGCAATCCGCACGCGCGGAAAGCGTCTCTGATCTGAGCCGCCTGTCGCACGCGGAGCGGCTGCGCGACAAAGGTTTCGTCGAGTTTGCCAGCGTGCCGCTCGTCGCGCGCGCGCGCGTCGTCGGCGTGATTGACATCGCGGCGCGCCACCGCGGCGAACTGGGCGCGTCCACGCGGAACTTGCTCACCTTGATCGGGCGCGAAGTGGGCTTGGCGATCGAGCACGCGCGCCTGGTCCAAGCCGCGCGCGCGCGTCAGACCGACGCGGAAAATCTGTGCAAGACCGGCATGGACCTCTCCTCGAAACTCGACCTGCGGCAAGTGCTCGACGCCGTCACCGAACGCGGACGCGCTCTGTTGAATGTTGACGCGTCCGCGCTCTGTTTGTGGGATAGTTCCAATCGCTGGCTGGTCGTCGGCAGCCAGAGCGGTCCCCCCGACGCGTTTGAATCCCCGGCGCGCATCGGGCAGCGCATGGCGCAGCGCATCAGTCTGCGCCGGGTGGACGCGACGCACCACGACGATTGCATCCCGTGCGCGGTGGTCCGCGCGCCCTTTCGCGCAACGCACGCCGAGATGCCCTTGCGCGTCGGCGAACAGACGATCGGCTGCCTGTGCGTTTCCAGCCGCCAGGCGCGTACGTTCAGCGCGCGCGAACTCCAGGTGCTGGGCGGACTGACGGAGCAGGCGGCGATTGCGATCCAAAACGCGCGCGCGTTTGACCGCGCGGGCAATGCGGCGATCGCGATGGAGCGGGAACGCCTGGCGCGCGAGATGCACGATACGCTCGCGCAGGTGCTGGGCTTTGTGAATACAAAGTCGCAGGCGCTGCGCGAGTTGCTCGACGCGGGGCGCCTGGACGCGGCGCGCGAGCAGATTGACCAACTCACGCTCTTGTCGCAAGAGTTGTACGCCGACGTGCGCGAAGTGATTCTTGGTTTGCGCGCGGCGATCTCGCCTGAGAAAAGTCTGTTGCCGACGCTGGCGGATTACGCGCAGACCTTTGCCAAGCAGAGCGGCATTGACACCCAAATGATCGTCGAGGAGGGCGCGCGTAACTTGGCTTTTGCGCCGGCAGTCGAATTGCAGTTGATTCGCATCGTCCAGGAAGCGCTGACGAATATCCGCAAGCACGCCCGCGCGCAACACGCGGTCGTGCGCCTGGCTGCGGTGGATGGACACGCGGAGATGCGCGTCGAAGACGACGGCTGCGGCTTCGACCCCTCGCGCATCGCGCGCGGCGATTGGCCGCAGTTCGGACTGCAGACGATGCGCGAGCGCGCCGAATCGGTCGGCGGCGCGTTCGTCGTCGTTTCCAAGCCGAACGCCGGGACGCAGATCGTGGTGCAGATTCCGTTGGGCTATCCGGGAAAACGCTAGCCATGGCGACGCGCGTATTGTTGGCGGACGATCACCCGCTTTTTCGCGATGGCTTGTCAACCCTGCTGCAGGCGCGGGGCATGCACGTGGTGGGCGAGGCGAGCAATGGGCTGGAGGCGTTGGAGCAGGCGCGCGCGCTCAAGCCCGATCTGGTTTTGATGGACGTGCACATGCCGCAGATGAACGGCTTGGAGGCGACCCGGCTCATCAAGACCGAAATGCCGCACACGAAAATCGTCATCCTCACCGTTTCGGACGACGACGCGGATTTGTTCGAGGCGATCAAGAGCGGCGCGCAGGGTTATTTGCTCAAAAGTCTGGCGTCCCAAACTTTTTTCGAAATGCTGGACGGGGTGGCGCGCGGCGAGGCGCCCATCACGCGCGACCTAGCCACGCGCATCCTGGGCGAATTCGCGCGGCACCTGCGGCAAGAGGATCCGTCGGCGAGGCGCGAAGCGAATTTGACCGAGCGCGAGAAAGAAGTGTTGCGCCTGGTCGCGGAAGGTTCGACCAACCGCGACATCGCCGCCAAATTGAACGTCACTGAAAATACGATCAAATATCATCTCAAGAACATTTTGGAGAAACTGCACCTTCGCAACCGCGCGCAGGCGGTGGCATACGCGATGCAGACCGGGCTGCTGAAAAAGGCGCGGGTGCTGTAGGATACTCAATCGAGAATGCCCGCCGGATCCCAGCGCGCCTTGAGGCGGCGCATCAGATCGTACACCTCGGGACGATACCCCCACAAATCAATGCTGTCACGCCACTCTGCCGGCGCACGCATGACGACCGCATAGCCATCGCGCTTTTGCGCGGCGCGCCGCAGTGAGTCAATCCAGTCGCGCGCCCCGGCGAGATTGCCGGGCGTCGCCACCGCGTACACCAGTCCGTTCGCCACATCCGCGCAAAATGTCCCCGCCGCGAGCAACGCCGCGTGCGCTTCCACATAATCCGCCAGGTCTTGCGGCGCAACGCCAACGCGCACGATCAATGCGTCCTCGCCTGCGCTCCCCAGCAAACTTGCCCAGAGGTCCGTCCCGGTTGGCGCTTCGACTTGCTCCGGCGTCGCGCCCGACGCTTCGAGCAGTCCGTCGGAGAAACCCGTTCTCTCGACAATTTCCGCGTCATTCTTTGACCGTCTAACCAGAAAACGGGTTTCTGATCTACCTCTCCGACAACCGGCTAGCGCGCGACGAACCTCGGCGAGTTCCGCCTCCACATCTTCGGAGATTCCTTCCGCTGTGTACACAAGGCGATATCCATTTTCCTCTTTCAAGAGTACGATCGCCGACGCGACCAGCGCGAGGGGGAGCGCACGCGCGGCGCACGCCAGCCCGCGCGCGAGATCGTCAAACACCAGCGTTAGCGTGCGCCGCGCGCGCGGCAGCGGCGTGATCTTGAGCGTCACGTCCGCGATCAGTCCCAGCGCGCCGCGTGAGCCGACGAACACTTTGGGCAAATCGTAGCCCGCGACATTCTTGACGACCGGTCGTCCCGCGCGCAGCACGCGCCCATCGGCAAGGACGACGGTCAGCGCGAGCACTAGATCGCGCAGCCCGCCGTAGCGCATTCGCAATGGCGCGTTGACGTTCGCCGCGACGATCCCGCCAATCGTCGCATCGCGCCACGGCGAAACGATGGGCGCTTGGTTGCGCTCGCGCGCCAGAAACGTTTGCAGGTCGGCAAGGCGCGTGCCCGCGCCGACGGTCACGTAGAGATCGTCGGGCGCATAAACCTGGACACCGGCGAACGCTTCGGCAGACACGACCACCTTCGCCGCGTTCGTCAACGCTGGCGCGCCGATGTGCGCGCGCCGCCCGGCAGCCGAGAGCGCCGCCAAGCCCCGCGCGGCTTGAGCGATGGTCGTCGGCGTAAACGGCGAGTCCGGCAATTTCGGGTCAACCGGCAGCGGTTCGACCTTGGGCAACGGCTCTGGAAAAATCTTGCCCGGGTTCAAGCGTTCGTTCGGATCGAAAACTTGTTTGACGTCCCACTGCGCCGATAGTTCCGCCGCCGTGAACATCAACGGCAAGAAAGCGCGTTTTTCGATGCCGACGCCGTGTTCCCCGGTCAGACTCCCATTCATCCGCGCGCTCAGTTCGACCATTTCCTGCGCAGCGCGATGAACCGATTCGATCAGGCGCGGATCGTCCGGGTTGGGCATGAGGAGCACCGGATGCAAATTGCCGTCGCCGGCGTGCAGGACGTACTGCGCGCGCAACGCGTAACGCTCGCAAATGCGATTCGACGCTTCGAGCGTCTCCGCCAGCCGGCTGCGCGGAACGGTAATGTCCACCAAATAGTACGCCGGCGCGAGCCGGGAAAATGCGCCCGCCGCGCTCTTGCGCGCATACCAAATTTGCTCGCGCTCGAGCGCGTCGCGCGCGATTTGCACGCCGCGCCCGCCGCGCGCGCGCAGAATCCGCGCGACCTCCTCGATCTGCGCGTCCAGCCCCGCGACGTAACCATCCACTTCGGCGATCAACACCGCGCCCGCGTCAGTCGGCAAGCCCGCGTGCGCGTGCTCTTCGACCGCGCGCACAAAATTGCGGTCCATCAGTTCCATCGTCGCCGGCGTCAATCCTGCTGCGATCACCGCCGAAACCGCCGCGCCGCACGCTTCGACCGAATCGAAGATCGCCATCATCGTTTTGACGCCGGGCGGACGCCGCAGCAGGCGGACGGAGATTTCGGTGACGAGCGCGAGCGTCCCCTCGCTTCCGACGATCAATCCCATGAAATCGTACCCGGGATAGTCGAACGCGCGCCCGCCCATCCGCACGCTGCGTCCGTCCGCCAAGACGACTTGGACGCCGGTCACGTAATTCGTCGTCACGCCGTACTTGAAACAGTGCGGCCCGCCGGCGTTCTCCGCGACGTTGCCGCCAAGCGTCGCGGCGCGCTGGCTGGAGGGATCGGGCGGATAATACAAACCGTGCTCTTGGGCGAGTTCGTCGAGCGCGAGGTTCGTCATGCCCGGCGCGACGACCGCGCTGCGCCCGCGCGCGTCCAATTCGATCACCCGGTTCATCCGCGCAAATTCGACGATGACCCCGCCGCGTTCCGCCACTGCGCCCCCTGACAAGCCCGTGCCCGCGCCGCGCGCAATCAACGCGACGGCGTGTTCGTTCGCCCACCGCATCAGCCGCGCCGCATCTTCTGCCGATTGCGGGAACGCGACGGCAGCGGGCGCGCCGCGCTCAAACCCGGCGTCGCGCTCATAGGTTATCAGTTCGACTGGATGCGTGACGACCTGACGCTCGCCCAGCAACGTTTCCAGCGATTGGCGCGCCGAATCATTCAACATTGCGTTTCTACTTTTTACTTGTGTACGACTCATCCAGTAACTCGACGAGGTGAACCACGCGCGCCTTCAATCCGGCGCGCCGCACGCCTGCCTGCATCTGCAAATGACAGCCGGTGTTCGCTACCACGATCGTCTCTGCGCCGCTCTCGGCAATCTCCGCGAGTTTGGCGTCCAGCAGCGCGTTCGCCGTTTCCACTTGAACGATGTTGTAGACGCCCGCGCTGCCGCAGCACCGCTCGGGATGCGCGAGTTCCACCAACTCCACGCCGGGAATTCGCTGGAGCAGATCGCGCGGCGGGCGCACGATGCGCTGTGCGTTCCGCAGATGGCACGAATCCACCATGGTCGCGCGCGTTTTCACCGCGCCGGTCGGCGGAATGTTTAGGTGTTCGATCAGGAACTCGCTAATGTCCTTGACTTGCGCCGAAAAGCGTTTTGCTTTTTCCGCGTACGCCGGATCGTCGGCAAGCAGGCGCGCGTACTCTTTCAACGCCGCGCCGCAACCGCCGGCGTTGTTGACGATTGCCACCCAGCCGCCGTCTTTGACCTGGGCGCGTGCAAACGCGTCTATGTTCTGGCGCGCCAATGCGCGCGCGAGTTCCACTTCACCCAAATGCAATTGCGCCGCGCCGCAGCACGTCTGCCGCGCGGGCACGCGCGCCGCATAGCCGTTGCGCCGCAACACACGCACCGTCGCCGCATTGACCGGCGCGAGCAAGGCATCTTGGACGCAACCGCGAAAGAACGCCACCGTTCCACGCGGTTCGCCGAGGGCGGGCGCGGGGTGAGCGTAATCGGAATCGCGCGCGGACAGGGGCGGCAGCAGCGTTTCCATCGCACGCCAATGCGGGGGCAGGCAATTTAGCCAGCGGATGAACGACTGCAAGCCGCTTTGTTGGTACACGCGCAGCCCGCGCGCGATGAATCGCAGGCGCGCCGCGTGCGGTAACAACTCGCGCAGCGTCAGCCGGCGCGCCGCGCGTTCGATTATCCCGGGCGCGCGCTGCGCGGCGAGCGCGCTCCGCGTTGTTTCGACGAGCGCGCCGTATTGCACGCCGGAGGGACATGCCGGCTCGCAGGCGCGGCAATCGAGGCACAGCGCGATATGTTGCCGAAAGACGCGGTCGCATGTGATGCGGTTTTCCGATGCCGCGCGCATCAGCGCGATGCGTCCGCGCGGCGAATCCATTTCCGCGCCGAACAAGTGGTAGGTCGGGCAAGCCGGCAGGCATAGTCCGCAGCGCACGCACGGCGCGAGCAGCGCTTGGAAGCGCGGCGCGGCGAGCCGATTCGCAGCGGGTTGGTCACTCATTCGATTGCCCAGACGTACATGGCTTGGGGACCGTGCGCGCCAAGAACCGGGTTCGATTCGATGTCGGACGTGCGATTCAATCCGGTAATCAAGACATAGTCCTCGCGCTTGGTTTCTTCGAAAATCTGCCGCAGATCCGCGCGCAGTGCGGTCGGGCGGACGAGCGCGAGATGCACGCGCGGCAAAAGCGAGAGCGCACGCGGTTGTTCCGGCGACGCGACGAGTCCCAACGTGCCGCTCTCCGCCAACGCGGAATCTACCTCGGTAATACCCAGGTCGGCTTGCGCGAGCGCGAGTTTGTCAGCATCGCGCGGAACGATCTCTACGCCGAGCGCGCGCAAGCGCTCGGCAATTTTCAATCGCGCCAGATCGGGCGTTGCCCAGAGCGCGGCGCGCGTCACCTTTTCGGTTTCGACCAATTCTCTCAATGCCTCGCCGATGGCTGACTCATCCACCCGCCGCGCCTTGCCCGCCAGGCGATTAACTTCGGCGAGCAGCGCGTCAAGGTTCGGCGCAGGGCGCGGGTCAAGTTGTTGCTCGACAGGCGATTGGAATCGCGGCAACGACTGCGCCAAGCCGACCGCCGACGGCTCGTCAGCCCGCGCAGGCGAGCGTGGCGCGGCTCGCGTATCGGGAATCGCTAATTGGGAACCCCGGGTCTTGAAATCTAAAATCTGAAATCTGAGATCTGAAATCCGGTGGCTCCACCACCAGCGAAACGCGGCATCGAACGCCGGCATTGGGCGCGTCTGCGTCCAACGACTCAACGGCGGCGGCAGAGCCGGCAGCCACCGTCCGCGACGGAACAGAGTTTGCCCGATGCCCGCGACGCGCGCGGCGAAACGGTACAGCATCGGCGAACGAAACACGCGCGCGGTCGTTTGCGCGATAACGCGCGTTGACAGCGGAATCGCCGCGCGCGTCGTCGCGTCTCCTTCGGAAACGCGATGCCGCAGGTGCAACAAAATCTGCGGAATCGGAATTTTCACCGGGCAGACCTCCGCGCACGCGCCGCACAACGTCGAAGCGAATGGCAGCGCGCGCGCGATGTCCGTGCCCAGCAACTGTGGCGATAGGATTGCGCCGATGGGACCCGAGTAAACCCAGCCATACGCGTGCCCGCCGACCTGGTTATAGACCGGGCAGATATTCAGGCACGCCGCGCAACGGAGGCAGAGCAACGTCTCGCGCGCAACCGGGTCGCGTAGGATGCGCGTGCGACCGTTGTCCAACAAAACCAGGTGGAATTCGCGCGGACCGCGCCCATCCGATTGTCGCGCGCCGGTGATGAACGACGTGTAGCACGACAACTTTTGCCCGGTCGCGCTGCGCACGAGCAGCGGCAAGAGCACAGCGAGCGAATTCCAATCCGGGATAATTTTGTCAATGCCGGCGACGACAACGTGAACCTCGGGCAAGGTCGCGCACATCCGCCCGTTCCCTTCGTTCGTCACGAGGGCGGCCGTGCCGGTTTCCGCGACGACAAAGTTCGCGCCGGTGACGCCCATCTCCGCACGTAGGAAATGCTCGCGCAGTTGCGCGCGGGCGATGTCGGCTAGCGCGCGCGGTTCCGGCGGCGCGTCCACACCCAGTTTGTCGCGGAACAGTGCGGCGATTTCCTCTTTGGTCATGTGCGTTGCCGGTCCCAAGATGTGCGAGGGTCCCACGCCGGCAAGTTGGATGATGAACTCGCCCACATCAGTTTCCACGGCGCGAACGCCGGCTTGCTCCAGCGCGTGGTTCAAGCCGATTTCTTCCGCCGCCATAGACTTGCCCTTGACGACCGTTTTGACCCGATGTTGGCGCGCGATCTCCACGATTGTGGCGTTTGCTTCGGCGGCGTCGTGCGCGCGGTGAATGTGCCCGCCATTGCGCGTGACCTCGCGTTCCACTTGCGCGATGTAATCGTCGAGGTGATCGAGTGTATGTAAGCGTAGATCGTGCGCGGTCTGGCGCAGCGTCTCCCATTCCGGGATTTGAGAGATTGACGCCGCGCGCACCGCGCCGAGGCGCGCCGTCGCGCGTTGAATTGCGGCGGGGATGTTCGGGGGAACACGTTGAGAGTACGCGCGGAAATCAAAGCGGGGTGGAATATGGCTCATGTTTTAAGATGCTGGAGGAAGAATCGCTTGGTGAGGCATGTGGCGAATAGGTGCGCGGTGACGGTGTCAAGCCCAAATTCTAATCTGTCGGGCGCGCACCCCGTGCGATTCCAGCACTTAGAATCTCATCAGACTCGCTTGCCGGAGAAAGAATCACCCCGTCTGCTAGCCGGCGAATCTTTCCTTGCACCAAGCCGGCGCTCGCGCTTTCGTACACCTTGCCCGCGACGGCGCGGCGGGTTCGGTAGCCGTAGAGCGCGCGATGTACCGCGCGTTTGTCTTTTGCGGATAATTCAGCGAGTTCGTACGTGAGGAGCAAATACGGTGCGATCGGCAGCGCGGACAACGGCAACACACATTCAGGACGGCTCCAGATCACGACGCCCTCTTTTGCCGCGTTCCACACGTAATCCGAATCGAGTTGCTTTAACTCTTTTACGTCATTGATGACGAAGGAAAAAGTGTAAGGACAACGCGTGCGGAGAGCCGCCTCCCGTCCTATACGTTGGGCAATCCGCGCTTCTTCGCCTAATTCTGGATCATGATCGGTGTCAAACAGGAGCAAGACGTCAATATCGCTTTTGGCGTGTAATTCACCGCGCGCGGCAGAACCGTACAGCACCGCGCTGACCAAGCCGGGAATTTCTCTCGCATGCGCGATGAACTCGCCCAACAGCGGTCGAATGATCTCTGGTATCAGCCCGTTGCCCACTGGCGAATCTGCACGAGAATCTCTTGGCATCGCTCAATCACCTGCCCGTTTCCTTTGCCGCCGTACCAGCGCCCCATGCGTAGTCCGTCGAGTTCGCTGAAAAGTCCGCGATTTCTCCGTGGCCTTGCTCTCTCAATAGACGCGCCACGCCCGCGTGCGTATCGAGGTGGGTGCCATGCCGCGTCTGCAACGCGTACGCGATGAGATTTTGCGCCGCGCCATAGACATCCTCGACGATAGATGCGAGATGGCGCTCCTTTTGCGGGTCGCTCATCAAGAACCCGATTGTGCCTTCGAGTTCATGGGCTTTCTGCCAATGTGCATCGGCGTTCACACTGTTGTCCTCTCTGAGACAGAAAGTGTGCGGATAAGGCTTTTCGGTCCTTGCATGGACAGTATAACACGGTCAAAACGGCGCGTCAACGTCCAAGCCGCACCGCTACGCCACCGGCGGATTGAAAATCGAAAGCGCTTCCAAATCCGCGTCGCCAGTATTGCAGACCGAGTGCCTCACGCCCGGCGGCGCATAACCACAGACGCCGGGCACCAGTTCGAATTGTTCCGCGCCGACCCAAGACACGCCGCGTCCCGCGAGGATATAGAACGTCTCGGTGGATGTATCGTGCGTGTGCGGCGTGATCTCGCCGCCCGGCGCAAGGCGCACGAGGTTCAGCGTGAGGTCTGGATTCATTTCGCGCGTAACGAGCGGTTTCAAGAACACGCGCGCAAAACGCGGATGGGACTTCCAATCACCGGTTGTATTGACTGCGCCCATGNNTTCGCTTGCAGTTCTTTGACGCTGCCCTCGAAACGGATGTGACCATCGTCAATGACGTAGCAGCGATCGCTAAGTTTCGTTGCAGTATGCACATTCTGTTCTGCCAGCAAGACCGTCAAGCCGGTGTGCTTCAACTTTAGGATTTGTGCTTCCAACGCCTGCACGAGTAAAGGCGCAAGCCCCTCCATCGGTTCATCCAACAGCACAAGTTCGGGATTGCCCATCAAGGCGCGCGCGAGGGCTAACATCTTTTGCTCGCCGCCGCTCAAGTGCCCACCCCGNNGCGGCAATTTCCAAGTTCTCTCCGACGGTGAGGTCGGCAAAGATCCGGCGATCATCGGGAACATAGCCAATGCCTTTGCGCGCGAGCAAGTACGGTTCTTTGCCGACGATCTCTTCGCCGTTGAATCGAATGTGCCCCTGCTTGGGCGGCGTCAAGCCGATGATGCTTTTCATCGTCGTCGTCTTGCCCGCGCCGTTGCGTCCCAGGAGGCAGACGACCTCGCCCTGCTCCACGCGCAGAGACACGTCGAAGAGGATATGGCTCAAGCCATAGTACGTGTGGATGCCTTCGACCTCAAGCATCGCCGCCTCCCAGATAGGCTTCTTGCACCGCGCGGTTCTGTCTCACTTGGTCCGGCGTCCCCTGGATGATCGTGCTGCCGTGCTGCATCACCATGATACTTTGGGCAACCGAGAAAACAATATCCATATCATGTTCGCAAAACAGAATCGTAATGCCGCGCGTCTTGGCGAGTTGATTGACCAGAGTCATCGTCGTCGCCGTTTCCTCCGGCGACATGCCGGCGGTCGGCTCATCGAGAATCAAAAGTTTGGGCTGGCTGCCCAACGCGATCGCGATTTCCAAAACTCTCTGATCGCCATGCGACAGCACGCCAGCGAGGCGACGCGCTTGGCCCGTTAGCCCGGTACTTTCCAAAATGCTATGCGTCTCCGCGACGGCGATGCCCTGCGCCGGGCGAAAGAGATGCGTACTCTTCCGCTGCTGCGCGAGCACCGCCACCTGTACGTTCTCAAAGACCGTGAGCCGGGCAAAAACATTCGCGATTTGAAACGCCCTGCCGATACCGCGCCGGCAGATTTCGTACGGCGGCAATCCGCTGATCTCCTCGCCGCGAAAGACGATGCTCCCCCGGTCCGACTTGAGTTGCCCCGTGATGAGATTGAACAGCGTCGTCTTGCCCGCGCCGTTGGGACCGATGACCGCGACCACCGACCCCTCGGGCACTGTCAGATTGGCGCGACGCACTGCCATGAATTGGTCGAACGATTTGCTCACGCCTTCGACGCTCAACACCTAGCGACCTCCTTCGCTGCTTTGCGTCCGCGGCATTGATTTTTCCAGTATGAATCCCATCACCCCTTCGGGCAGGAAAAAGATCAGCAGGATCAAGATGATGCCGAGAATCATCGTGTAATAGTCCGTGTATTGGCTGACGAAGGTTCGCAGCGCGACGACGATTGCCGCGCCGAGCAGCGGTCCCGCAAAAGTGAACCAACCGCCCAAAAGACACATCACGAAAATTTCGAGCGACAGGACCCAGAACAGCATATTCGGAAACACCGAACGCTCCAGCCCGACGAACAGCACGCCGGCGACGCCGGCGAAGAACGCGGCGACGACGATAGCCATCAACTGGTGTTGTCTAACATTGACGCCGACCGCTTCGCAGCGTTGCGGATTGTCGCGGATCGCCTGGAGCGTCGCGCCGAACGGCGATTTCACAATCAGGTACAACGCGATCAAACAGACCGCGACAATCGCCAGAATAAAATAGTACACCGAGTTCGTAGACATCAGAAACACAGGCATCGGAATGTCGTGGATACCGTTGTCGCCGCCGGTAAAGTCGTACCAGCGATAGACGATGATCCAGATCAGCGAGCCGAGCGAGATCTGCAGCATCCCAAAATACAACTTGGTCAGACGAATGCAGAACCAACCAATGAGCAATCCGGTCAGCGCGGCGACCATAGGTCCCGCGATGAAACTAATCCACCACGGCAGGGACGCGCGCGTAATCATCAGCGCAACGGCGTACGCGCCCACACCGTAAAAGACCGCGTGATGAAACTGGTAAATGCCGCCGTAACCCAGCGCCAAGTTGAGACTCATCGCCAAAAGCGCGGTGACGAGAATCAGCGCGAGGATGTAGATGTAGAACTCGGGCGCGAACAAAGGCAGAATGAGCAGAAGACATAGTACTGCCGCCACTGCTCCAAGCCATCGCGATTCAACAAATCTGTTCAACTTCCAATCTCCACTTTCCAATCTTCAATCTCCAGCCTCCAACCTCACCACACCGATCGGAGCAACCCGCGCGGACGCAGCCACAAAACGATCACGACCGCGGCGTACGGAAACACGACGGCGAACTGCGGCAGCACGAGCAACCCCACTGACTGCGTAAGACCGAAAATCAGCGCGCCGATCAACGCGCCCCAGATGTTGCCCAGCCCGCCAATCGTCACGATCAGGAACGATTCGATGATGATGGTGTGATCCATCCCGAGCGAGATGCTCGTCATCGGCGCGACGAGCGCGCCGCCCAGCCCGGCGAGAAAACAGCCGATCACGAACGCGGCCGCAAATACCCAACTGACGTTGATGCCCAACACGCCGACCATCTCGCGATCTACCGCCGCCGCGCGCGAAATTTTTCCAATCTTGGTCTTGTTCACGAACAGCCACATCGCCACGGCGACGATGGGACCCAGAATCAAAAGGAAAAAATTATAGCGCGGAATAGAAATGTCCCCCAGCGAAACCGCGCCGGACAAAAGCGGCGGCGGCATGATGGAGCGATAGTCCGCGCCCCAGACGATCTTGACGAGATCGTTGAGCACGAGTCCCACCGCAAAGGTGAACAGAATGAGCATCAAATGCTCGCGCTGGTAGAGATGCGCCAGCAGCACGCGCTCGATGACGAGTCCGACGGCGGCAACGACGAGCGGCGCGACGACGAGCGCGATCCAAAAGCCCGCCGGATTTCTCTGCAGCAGAGTCGCCACCGTGAACGCCGCAAACGCGCCGATCATATAGAGCGAGCCGTGCGCGATGTTCGGCACGCGCAGCACGCCCAGCACAAACGACAGCCCCGCCGATACGATAAACAGAATCATTGCGCGGCTCAAGCCAATTAAAATCTGGCTGCTCAACGCAGCAGGATCCATAACGGAATGCTCCTTGTCGCGTTTTCAAGGCAAGTACGAATGACGTGTGGCAAGAATGACGACCCTCACCACACGTCACTCGTCACTTGTCACTCTACTGTCCGCGCGCTTTTTTGATGTCATCGCACGAAGGCATCACGTCCTTGCCTTCGACTTTGACCAAATCGCCTGCGATCAAAAAGTCAGGATACTTGGCGTCTTTTTTCGTCACGCCCATGAACATCGGCAGCACGGCTTGATGATCGCACGCGCGCATTTCCACTTCGCCGATAGGCGTCTGCGCTTTGAGCCCTTCCATGGCGTCAATGAACTTTTCCTTGTCGAGCGACTCTGCCTTTTTGAACGCTTCCGCGATCAGGTTGGCAGTCGTCCACGCGTGGAACGCGGCAAAGCCCGGCGGCGTTCCATAGGCGTCTTGGAACGCCTTGGCAAACGCTTGGTTGGTAGGCGTGTCGGGGTAGTAAAAGAGATAGTCCATCGTGCCCATCACGCCCGCCGGGGCATTCGCGCCGAGCGGTTTCAAGACCGCATGGTCAATCGCGGTGTGCACCCAGACCGGAATCTTGTCGGACAAGCCGATCGTCTTGGCGGTCTTGAGAACGTTGGTCATTCCCGCGCCGCCGGTCGCAAAGATGACGGCATCGGGTTTCGCCGTCATAATCGCATTGAGATACGACGTGAGATCAGGTTCGCCGGTCTTCCACCACGTTTCGCCCGCCTTCTGAACGTCGGGCTTGAGTTGCTTGAGATTGTTCCACGCCGAATCGGCAATCGCGTGTCCGTACTCATAGTCCTCGCCCGCGATCCAGTATTTGACGTAGGGCTTTTTCGCCAACGCCTGCGCGCCGGCTTTGCCCGCCATCGCGGTATTTTCGCTCGTCGAAAAGACGTAGCGGTGACCACTCTTGCCGGTAATGTTCTCGCTCTTGGCGATCCAAACGATGAACGGCGTTTTTTGCTCTTTCGCGTACGCCGAGATCGCCAGCGACGCCGCGCTGTTGATCGTCCCGACGAGGACGTCCACTTTTTCTTGCAAGACCAGTTCTTTCGCCATGCTCAGCGCGGTGTCGGGCGCGTACTTGTCGTCGCGGGTGACGAAATCAATTTTGGCGCCAAGCACGCCGCTCTTGTTGATTTCGTTGAGCGCGAGTTTCCAGCCGTTGAGCGCGTCGTTCCCATAGACCGCCGGGCCGCCGGTGTACGTGTCAACGATGCCAACCTTGATGTTGCGTTCGAGTTTCGCCGCCGGCGCAGCCGTCGGCTTGGGCACTTCGGTCGGTTTTGGCGCGGCAGTCGGCGGCACGGCAGTCGGCGGCACGGGGGTCGCGGTCGGCGCCGGGGCGCAGGCAGCGAGCAAAGCGAATGTGACGAGAACGAATGTCATCGTGGCAAATGCCTTCTTGTTCATCTTACTCTCCTCCTTCATGGGTTACGAATCACTGGGTTCCCTGCGCGGCGTCACGCAAGGCGGTGCTAGATACGTGGTCGTGCACAACATGCGATTGACGATGGCAATCACCTCCTTCCGCGCGAGAAACGATGCGCGCCGCTACAAAACACCATGGATGACAAACCTGCAGTGCGCGTGTCCCATCGCCAAACACTCTTCCTCGTGCGATTGAACGTCGCGTGCGAAAATGCCACTCGCGAGTCCGGCGAACACGCCGCGAATCAAATGACATGCGCCGCGCTCGCCTTTGCCGTACGCCGCCGCAAAGGGAGAACTCTCGACGACGAGGCTCAGTTCGCGCTTTGCCGCATCGAACGCAGCAATCTGCATCTTGCCCCAGCCGATCTCGGTTCCCATCTTCGCCATAAACTCGATGGATTGCGCGTCGTTCAAGCCGAATACTTCGCGGTAACGTTTCGACGATAGCACTCCCCCGGTGAACCCGCCCGCGTACAGCAACTCGTCCGCGCCCGCGCCGAGTTTTTCTTCGGCGGCTTTTTGAAACGCAATCAGCGTCTCGGGTCGAATCAGCAGATAGCGCACGTCGTTGTACAGCAGCGCGCCGCGCGCCTCGTCAAACTTGAGATCGGCGAGAATGTCGTTCCCCATTGTCATTGCTTCCCTTTCCAAAGTGCAGGGTAGCCCCACATTCAATCGTGGCGCGGTTGGTTAGCCACAGAACCACACGGAATCACACAGAAATTTTCTGTGGATTTCAGTGTGTTGCTGTGGCAGATCAGAGTTCCACGATTGTGTGGGGTGATACCAAGTGCAGTTCGAGTTTGACAAAATACGCCACATTTGCTAGTATTTAGCCGATCGGGTGGCTTGCTGGACTCTTGGTTATGAACCTTGACGAACGCAGGCTATAGAGCGCCGCGAGCGCCCCCCCGATCATTCTCATTTCAACACCGCCAAGAATTCTAGCTCGGCAATACATTCATCCTCCGCAAGTTCCCCACGATACGTGCGGATCGCCAACGCGTGCGCGTGCGAATCCTTTCCGATCTGCTGAAACGCGAGGCAGTTGGGAGAGATACGCATACCGTCACGCTGGAAGTATGCCAGAATCATTCCTTTTATTTCGTTCTCGTGTCCCCAGTACTCCGTATCAATCACAACGTACTTCAATCGAGCCATACGGTTTCTGAGGAGCAGGTATAACGCGGCGGCAAACATTTGCAACGCCATGCGTTTCTTGGAGATAGGATACTTGCCCTTGTTCCGCAGAAAGCGCATCGCCGCTCGTTTCACCGTTGCTGGAATGCGAACTGTGTAGCGAAGGTTGTTGGACAGAGCGAGGATCGTGTCGTTGCGTAGATGCTCGATATGAATGCTCTGGTCTACTTCCGCGTCTGACATTCTGTTTCTCTAATCTCTGATCTCTAACCTCCAACTTCCACTCCGTAATCTTCCTTCGCCTTCTCCGCCGACACCTTGCCATCGCGCACATCGCGCAGGACGGCGGCGCGGTCGCGGTCGCGCGGATCGCCATAGCCGCCCGCGCCGGGCAGGCGCAGCGAGACGACATCGCCTTTCTTCAACTTGTCGAGTCCTTTTGACTTGAGCGGCTTTTCATCGGGCGCATCGGGGTTCAAAACGAATTTACCTTTCGCGCCTTCCTTGCCGCCGAATAAACCGAACGGCGCGAATGCCTGACGATCGCCGTAGCGCGCAAATGAAAGTTCGTCCACGAGCGAACGAATGTCGCGCCGCACCGCCAACGCGCCGCGATATTTTCCCGCGCCGCCGGTGTCGGGGATGAACTCGTAGCGTTCGACGCGCATCGGAAACTCCAACTCGACCGCTTCGATCGGCGTGTTCATAAAGCGCGCGAGATGCGAGTCCTGTCCGTCGCGTCCGTCTTTGCACCAGCGTGCGCCCGCGCCGCCGCCCTGAATGTCAATGTAGACGAAACGCTTGCCGGTGGCTGGGTGATAGCCACTGAAACCGCAATTGGTGATTTGCCCGTGCGACCCCGCCATCACGCGGTCGGGCAGCGCCTGCGCGAGCGCGAGCATCATCGCCTCCGTGATTTTTTGCGAGACGTTCGTGCGCGCGCCGCACGCGCGCGGCGGACGCGGATTGACGACGAGTCCTTCCTGCGCGTGCACCTCGAACGGGCGATAGCAGCCCGAGTTCGCGGGCACGTGCGGGTCTACGACGGCGATGAGCGCATAGTACACCGCCGCGTGCACCGTCGCAATCGGACAGTTTACATTGCCCGGCACTTCGGGATCGGTGCCATCGAAATCCACCAGCGCGTGATCGGCTTGCTTGTGAATGTTCACCTGCAACTTGATCGGCTTGCCCGTCAAACCGTCGTCGTCCACAAAATCCACGCCGGTGAATGTGCCGTCGGGAATTTTCTTGAGACCCTCGCGAATGCGCCTTTCGGAATAGTCCAACAGCGCGTCCATGTGCAACTGCACGATCGCGGGACTGTACTTTTCGAACACTTCTTTCATCCGCCGCGCGCCGACAAAATCGGCGGACGCTTGCGCGCGAATGTCACCCAGCGTTTTGTCAGGCACGCGAATGTTGTTGTTGAGAATGCCGAAAAGTTCGGGATCCTCTTTGCCTCTTTTGTACAGTTTCACCATCGGAAAGCGCAAGCCCTCGAGATAAATCTCGGTCAAGCCGCCTTGCGTGCCGCCCGCCGCCGCGCCGCCCATATCGGCGTGATGCGCGATCGAGCCGACAAAGCCAACCAGGTCGCCTTTGTAGCGCACCGGCGCGAACGTGACGAGGTCCATCACGTGCTGTCCGCCGATGTACGGATCGTTGAAGACGATGACGTCGCCGTCGTTCAGTTCGTCGTCGCGGAAGCGTTTCCGCAGACTCCGCATCGGGATTTCGAAACCGGTGAGCAGCATCGGCGCGTGATGCGCCTGCGCGACCGTGTTGCCGTGTCGGTCGAACACCGCGCACGAGATGTCCTTGATCTCTTTGATGATCGTGGAGCGCGAGGTGCGGACGAGCGTGTGTCCCATTTCGTCCGCGACTTGCTCCATGGCATAGCGCAGGACTTGCATCAGGACGGGATCGGCTTGCTTGGTTTTGTTTTTCGGCATTATTGTCCTCCCTGGGATAACGTGATATAATCTGTGTTAAGTGAGGTGGTTCGCATGACCAAGACGATTACGCTCAAAGAGGCGCAAGCCTCTTATGGTACCGCAATTGAACAAGTGAAATCTACCGGCGAATCGCTCATTATCGAGCAGGACGGGAAGCCGGCACTCGTTGTGCTTCCGTACGCCGAATTCCAGCGGCTGACTGGGCTTCGCGAAAGCGAAAAGGAAGCACTGTCTCAAACTCGAGATAAAGGGTTTGAGCGAGAGCGAGCCGCATTTCTTCGCCTCAAACCACAGTTACTCAGAACTTATCGCGGATTGTACGTCGCCATTCACGACGGACAGGTTGTAGATTCGGATCCCAAAAGTCTTGCGCTCGCATTGCGAATGACCGAGAAGAAGGTTGAACCAGTGTACATCCAACTCGTTAGCGAGGAGCCGCGTGTCGTTGAAGCTCCTTCGCCGGAGAAAGTGTGGCATGTCAATCGCCTATGACCTTCGAGAAGATCCGCTCACGCCAAGCTGGATACTGGGGCAGCGATCACCATTCTTCCGGAATCTCTCGCCGTGACGCTCAACTTGAAACCGAGGAGCGAAGTTCTGGTAGGTGGATATGATGGAATCGGTACTTGGCGCAATCTATATCTCGTATCCTTGAATGTCGCGGAGTACTCCCTTCCTGTTGAAGTTGTCACATCTCCACGCGATAATATTCTACTTGGCCGCGATGTCCTCAATCACTTTGTCATCACCCTCGATGGCAAAGCACAGACGTTTGAAATGGTTGACCCGTAGAGACGCCCCGCCGGGGCGTCTCTACAAATTGATAATCACATTCCCCCACGCATCCACCTTCGCCGTCGCGCCCGGAATCACGACCGTGCTCGAAATGATTTCCTCGATGATGCACGGTCCCTTCACCACGTTCCCCGGCTGCATCAAGTCGCGCTCGTAAACTGGCACATTCACAAACCCGCGTCCCGCGTAATACACTGGTCGCTTACCTTTCAGCGCGCCGCGCGGCGAGGCGACGCCGCGCTGGCGGCGCGGCAGTTTCACATCCGGCACTTGGCCAATGCCGACCAGCCGCACATTGATCACGTCCACGGGTTCGTCGGTGGACGAGTACGCGTACACTTTTTGATGCAGCGTGTGAAAGCGCGCGACCGTCGCGTCAATATCTTGGCGCGTCAATTGGCTGTCGCGCTGTGACGCATCATCACGCCTCCCAGATGAATTGTTGCCCTTCCGCTCAAAGCGTGACACCTGCACTTGCGTGCGGTGCAAGTGCGATGCGTCAACCGGCACATTCAGTTCGTACGCCTGTCCCGCGTAGCGCAAATCCGCCGACCACTCGATCTCAATCACGTCGTCTGAAATTTTCTCCGTGCGCAACTGCGCCCGCGCTTGGTCTTCCATCGCTCGATACGCGCGCGCCAACTCGGCTGGGTCGAGCGACGCAGCGGGTTGCGCGATCGTCTGCACGTAATCGTGGCGGATGTCGCTCGTGACCAAGCCGAACGCGGAGAGCGCGCCGGGGTACAACGGAATCACGACCTTGCGCATGCCCAGGTCTTTCGCCATCTCGCATGCGTGCAGCGGGCCGGCGCCTCCAAACGCGATCAGCGTAAACTCGCGCGGATCGAGTCCTTTTTGGATCGAACTCCCAGCCATGCCCTTGACCATGTTCGCGTTCACGACGCGGACGATACCATACGCCGCGTCTTCGACCGACAGATTCATCGGGCGCGCGATGTGCTTTTCGATTGCCGCGCGCGCTTTATCGGGATACAACTTCATCTCGCCGCCGAGAAAGTAATCCGCATTCAATCGCCCGAGGACGAGATTCGCGTCGGTGACGACCGGCAACTCGCCGCCGAGTCCGTAACACGCGGGACCGGGGTCAGCCGCCGCGGATTGTGGACCGACGTTCAGCGCGCCGCCTTTGTCAATCCACGCGATCGAACCACCCCCCGCGCCGATCGCGTGCACATCCACCGCCGGAATCTTGACCGGATAACCCTCGAACTTGCCTTCCGACGAAACACGCGGCACGCCATCCACAATCAAGCCGATGTCGAAACTGGTGCCGCCCATGTCAACGGTCATCAATTGCTTGTCGCCCAGCAATTTGCCGATGAACGCGCCCGCCACCGCGCCACCCGCGGGACCCGAATTGACGATGTTGACCGCGTGATCGCGCGCGGTCGCCGCCGACATCGCGCCGCCGCTCGCCTGCATGATGCGCACTTCGACGTTGCCGTACTTGTCGTTCAGCAGCGCAATCAGATTGCGAATGTACCGTTCGACAATCGGCTGCAGGTACGCGTTGATGACGGTCGTGGACGCGCGCTCGAACTCGCGGAACTCGGGGCAGATTTCGGACGATATTGAAACGAATGCTTCGGGATTGATTTCGCGGCAGATTTCCTTGACACGCTGTTCGTGCTTGGGATTGAGGAACGAAAAAAGCAGGCAGACCGCAATCGTTTCCGCGCCCTGTTCTTTCAAATCCTTCGCCGCGCGCACGACCGATGATTCGTCCAGCGCGCGCACGACCTCGCCGTGCGCGCCCACGCGCTCGTCCACTTCGACGCGCAGATAGCGCGGGACGAGCGGTTCGGGCGTGTCCACTGTCAAATCGTACAGCCCCTCGTCCGGTCGCTCGATGCGCGCGATTTCCAGCACGTCGCGGAAACCGGCGGTCGTGATGAGACCCGTCTGCGCGCCCTTGCGCTCGATCAGCGCGTTCGTGCCAATCGTCGTCCCGTGCCCATGCACCATGTAATCCAAATCTGCCATCGTCGCGTTCGCAAGGCGCAAGATTTTTTCGATGCCGTTGAGCACGCCCTGCGCGGGATTCTTCGGCGTCGTCAAGACCTTAGTGTAACGGATCTTCTTACCCTTGTCGTCAATCAAAACGATGTCCGTGAACGTGCCNNACCAATGAGCCAACAAGACAGATTGTATTATTTGGCTTATTGGCTCATTGGGCAATTGGCTCATTAGATTTTTAGCCCCACCAAATGCCCATCGCGAATCGCGTTGTGCACCGCGCGCGGGCGCACCGCGTCGCCGACGACGTACTGTTCGTCCGCCGAAAATTCGAGTGTGCTGACGAGTTCCTGCCGCGACTCGCGCGGTCCCGCGACGATGACCGAATCGGCGGGCAGCACGCGCGCGTTCCCGTCAGCGTCTATGACGACGACCGCATCCGCGCGAATCTCCTTCACCTTCGCGCTCGTCAACGTTTCGATGCCGTACTCTTTCACCCACGCCGCGTGCCGCCACTTGAACGTTGGAATCACGTCCTCGCCGAGCCGCTTGCTGCGTTCGACAATCGTCACCCGCTTGCCGAGCGCGGCGAGCCACTCGCCGCACACCAAGCCCATCCGCTCGCCGCCGATAATCACGACGCGCTGACCGACTTGAACTTTTTCTTCCAGCACGTCGTACGCGCTGAACACCCCCTCTCCTCTCAGGAGAGGGGGACGGGGGGTGAGGTCAGCCCCCGTCGCGACGATCACGACTTCGGGATTGAATTTCGCGGTAACGTCGGAGTTCACTTCGGTATTGAGTTGCACAACGACGCCATGTTTCTTCAGCACCGCCTCATAGTATCCAATCAACTTTCGCCAGACCCACCCGCCTTCGACTTCTTTCGACGCGTGGTTCAACTGTCCGCCGAGTTTATCGCGTTTCTCGAACAGCGCGACCTGATGACCGCGCTTCGCCGCGATGTACGCCGCTTCTAGTCCCGCGGGTCCGCCGCCGATGACCATCACGCGCTTCGATTTGTGCGCGGGTTTCATTTCATAGTCAGGTTCGTACTCGTGCGAAAGGCGCGGGTTCATCGCGCAGTTGTACGGCAGGTTGCGGAACATGCGCGCCAGACAGAGCAAGCCGCCAACGCACGGGCGAATCTCTTCGACGCGGTCTTCCTGCACCTTGTGCAGCAGTTCGGGGTCGGCGAGGAACGGACGGCACACTTCCCAGAAATCAATCTTGCCCTCGCCCAGCGCCTTGTTCGCCATGATCGGATCGCCAAAGCGCGGACCGAACGCGATCGGAATTTTCAACGCGGCTTTGGCGCGCTCGGCGAGATAGAGCCAGCCATCGGTTGGCACGTCGCGTCCCAGTGCGCCGGTGCGCGATTCGTGCCAGCCGACGACAATCGAAATCATGTCCGCGCCGGCTTGCTCCGCGAGTTTCATAAACGCGATGCAGTCTTCGGGCTTGCTGCCGCCCCATTCGTCCATCAACTCTTCGCCGTTCAAGCGGATGATGAGCAGCGCGTCGCGCCCGATCGCCTTGCGCGTCTCGTCGAGCAGTTCGAGCATGAACCGCGCGCGCCCTTCGACCGAGCCGCCGTACTCGTCGGTGCGCTTGTTCGTGAACGACGAAAGAAAGTTCGCGAGCAAATAGCCCATGAACGCGGTATGCTCCACGCCGTCGAAGCCGGCTTGCATCGCGCGGCGCGCCGCATCCGCATGTTGCATGATGATCTCGCGGATCTTTGCCTTGTCTGCCTCAACCGGCGTGCGAAAATGGCGGAGCGTCTGCGCGACTGGTGAGGGTTGCATCGCATAATCCAAATCAATGCCGCCATAGCGACCGCCGTGCAGAACCTGCTGGATCGCGACCGCGCCCGCGTCGTGCAGCATGTCCGCGATTTTGCGAAAGCCGGGGATATAGTCGTCGCTGTAAATCGCAAGTTGGCGAAAGTATGCTTTGCCTTCGCCTTTGGGGTCGGGGTACGCGCCCTGGTTCGTGATGAGACCGCAACCCGTTTTCGCGATCACTTCCATGCGCGCGTATTCGCGCTCGGTGATGTGACCGTCGGGCGCGTTAAAATTGGAAACGGAACACGCCGCGTATTTCACGCGGTTGCGTAGTTTGAATTTGCCGAGCGTCACGGGTTGCAGCAGGTGCGCGTATTTGGTTTCACCGGGGAGTGGAGTGGTCATGGGAAACTCCTTCAGATGTCAGATGACAGAGAATAGGTATGAGATGAGATAACTGCAGATGAGATAACTGCAATTGACATTGTGCATCGCACGTGCTACAATTTCGCCAAGCCAACAGGATTGGGGTGAAGAATATGGCTAACGTAAACATCGAACTAACTTTCGAGCAACTATTTGCCGCAGTGCGCCAACTACCAAACACGCAGAAAGCGAAAATCTGGCGCGCGCTGGATGCTGAACTAAATCGCGAAGACATCAACCGCGAATTCGCCCTCGCTCTTGAGGAAATTTGGGCTGCCAATGAAGGAGTCTCCGAAGATGAAGTTATGGCAGACGTTAATGCAGCTATTCGCGAGGTTCGGGCGGAAAAAGCCGCGCGTCGTTCTTGACACCAATGTTCTGGTGAGCGGCACAATCGTTCGGCACGGCGCGCCCGCGCGCATTCTCGTCGCGGCGCGGATGAAGCGCATCTCATTGATTGTTTCGTCGTACCTCTTTGCCGAGTACCTTACCGTCATGCGACGACCACACATTGCCAAAAGGTATCCTCGCTTCCAAGAAGAGTCGGAAATTGTGCGACGATTTATCCAAGCCAACGCGGTGTTCGTCGAACCCTTCTATGTGCCGAATGTCATAGCCGACGATCCCAAAGACGATGCGATTCTAGCGTGCGCCGTCACAGGCAAAGCGCGCTACATCGTTTCAGGCGACGAGCATCTCCTAAACTTGGGACACTATCGCGGCATCAAAATCCTCACCCCGCGCGATTTTGTTGTGAACGTGCTTGGCGAAAATATCTCCGCGTCGCGCTAATAACAAATCATTGTTCACTGCTCACTGCCCACTGTCTACCGACGACTGCCCTCACCACCTCACCGGCTCTCCGATTCTCCCACTCACGTATTTCCAGAGAACGCGCGCTTTCGACCGAAGAAGAGCGATCCGATCACCAGAGTCAGACCAATTCCAAACACGATCCCCGCTTCAATGCCGAGAAACGTCGCAAACGACCGCGCGAGGTTGTGCCCAATTTCTTGAATTGCTTGAATCAAATTCGTCGTCATGCCCATCGCGAGCATGCGATCCACGGGAACCAGAATCGAAAAGACCCGATCAACTCCGAGAAACCCGAGCACGGCAAAACTGCCTACAACCAATCCGACGACGAGCAGCGGAATACCCCACCAGCGCAGCAGTCCCCTGAGCGAACGAACTCCGAAAAGCGTCATCAGCAGAAAGAACGCAATCGGCAGCAACACCCCGATTCGCAGGAACAGTCGCACGCGTCCAAAAGCCGTCCGCGCGTCGCTGCCGAGCAGAGAGTCTTCCGGCGACGACGGCGGCGGATTCGGCGCGCCCGAAATCAAAGTTGCTTCATCCGGAAAGTTTGCCAATGCCTGGCTGATCGCCTGGCGCACCTCCGGGTTTTTCGGATCGAACGACCCCTCCGGCGGGCGGCAGAGCTCGATCTTCTCCATTGCAGTCGCAGAGCCCACCATGTTCGCGAGTTGATCCAAAGNNCAGCGAGAACTTGACCACATCTGTCTTTGCATCCAAGTATCCAAAGACCTGATCTATCACACTCTCTACCTGCGCTTGGAGCCAGGCAGCCGGCAAAAGCGCGGCAAAAATCGCCTCCCAGTCCGAACGGTCGAGCATCCACATCCACACGGGTGGACCACCTGTATTCGAGCGCACCGGCACGCCGAATTGCCTCAGGCACGGCTTGATTTGTTGAAACTCGGCACTCTTCAGCACGCGCTTGCCGCTCGCGAGCGCACGGAATGATTCTTTTCCGAGCGCTTGCCTCAGACACACTTGCATCTGCGGCGACGATGACGCAAAGACCGGATAGAGCGGATGCTCCGTCGGCAATGGTGCCTCCCCTTCGAGTTTACACGCCTCTTGTTCCGGATTTTCGACACATGGGTTGTAGAACGCGCCGCGCTCCATCATTTCGGCGGCGAGAGACGGCAAGCGCTCGTAGATTCGCGAATCGGCGAGCGCGCGTTTGTACACCTCCGGGTGACCCAGCCGCCGATCTACATCGAATAGCAATAGTGCCAAGGTTGCTGAGACGATAAACAGGATCGCGCAGACCAGCGCGATGAGTCTGGCGACGCAGCCGAATGCTTGGCGCATCAGCACGCCTCTCCCTGGCTCATACGTTCACCACCGCACTGGCTCTCTAAACTCTCCGAACACCTGCTTTAGCACGCCCGTGATCTCACCGACGGTTGCGTACGCGCGCACCGCTTGCATCATCGCGGGCATGAGATTCACACTCACCGGCGCGTCGTCATGCACGCGCGTTAGCGCGGCTTGTACCGCACTCGCATCGCGCTCGGCTTTCACCTGCGCGAGCCGCCGCAATTGTTCCTCGGTCGCCTCGGGCTTGTATTCATGCAACTCGACTTCCTGTGAACCCCTTTTGCCTTCCGCGCGATACTTGTTCACACCAACCTTGACGATTTCGCCGCGCTGCAGTTTCTGCTCGTACAAAAGTGCCTGCCGCGCGACTTCGGCTTGCACGCGTCCCTCGCTCACTGCTTTGACGATGCCGCCCATCTCGCTGTCCACACGCTGCATTTCCGCAACGATGCGCGTCTCCATCTCGTTCGTCAGCCATTCGACATAGTACGAACCGGCGAGCGGGTCCACGGTGTCGGTCAAGCCCATTTCGTCCGCGAGGATTTGCATTGTCCGCAGCGAAATCAGCGACGCCTTTTCGCTCGGGATCGTGTACGCTTCGTCGTAACAGCAGAGCGCCATGGTTTGCGCGCCGCTCAGCGCGGAGATGAGCGCATAGTACGCGCCACGCACGATGTTGTTTTCGGGTTCCTCAATCGTCAGTCCGCCGCCGCCGCCGCCCGCGATCATTTTCATTTGCAGCGTGTCGGGATTCCGCGCGCCGAATTCCTCGCGCATCAGTTTTGCCCACAGACGCCGCGCGGCGCGGAACTTGGCCACTTGCTCGAACAGATTGCCAAAGATGTCGAAGTTGAACGACACGCGCCCCGCGAATTCGTCCACGTTCAGCCCGCGCGCGACGACGCGGCGAATGTACTCGCGCGCGATGCAGTACGCNNTGCGCGCGCAAAACTCCATCGTATCGCCGATCATACGGATCGCTGGCTCGACCGGGAAGATCCACGCGCCGCGCCCGATGTATTCTTTGAGAATGTCGTTCTGCGTCGTCCCGCGCACTTCGCTCAGCGGCACGCCTTGTTTCTCCGCGACCGCGAGGTACATCGCGAGAATGATCGGCGTCGGCGCGTTGATTGTTAGCGACACGCTCACCTTATCAATCGGAATGCCGTCGAACGCGACTTCCAAGTCGCGCAGCGAGTCAATCGCCATCCCCACGCGCCCGACCTCGCCCTCCGCGCGCGGGTCGTCCGAATCGAGTCCCATCTGCGTCGGCAAATCGAAGGCGACGTTGAGCGCGTTCTGTCCGTGTTCGATCAGAAACTTGAAGCGACCGTTCGTGTCGTGCGGCGTGCCAAAGCCAGCGTACTGCCGCATCGTCCACGGGCGCGCGCGATACATCAGCGGATGGATGCCGCGCGTGAACGGGAACTCGCCCGGCTTGCCGATGTCGCGCGCGGGATCAACGCTCGCTACATCATCGGGACCGTACGTCGGTTTGACTGAAATGCCCGATTCGAGAATCACGTCTCGGGTCTTGGGTTTATCGGTCATTGACACCACCTGATTTCGTGCTATAATGTGATTGGCTCCTGAAGTGAGTAATGGCACTCATACCCCCGAGGGATTCCGCTGGCGAATTTTCCAGGCGCGCCAGCCATGAGCAAATGCTCGTGAGGCGAGAAGACCGCTCGCAACCGCTTGAGGGGGAGACTGCGGCTTGCCGCACCGCCAGGGGCCGTCTTCATTTCCGTGCCTTCAATTGTCCACTCTCAATCCGTACCGCCACGTGCTTCGATCCCATCCGATATGCCGTTGCCAGTGAATTGTGCCGATGAGTCTCCTTCTTCTTGGGAACATACACTACGACCAGATACCACTTGCCGTCAATCTGCGCGTATCGTTCCACTGACCGTTCATCCGACAGTGAACGCCGCTGATACTCCCATTGCTCAACAACCCGGCGCGCGATCCGCAGTGTGATACCGCGCGCCGCGATCTTCTGGTTGATTTTCTCCGTCACCGCGACAACGTCACTCTTCGGCGCGAGTCCCAGCGCGCGAAATTCGCGTGGACGGATTCTGGCGAAATGTTCCAGCCCCGTGCCGCGTGCGGGTTCGAGTACCTGGCGCGGCTCGCGTAGTTCGCGGTTCGATGGCGTTGGCTCGGGATACGCGGACATTTTGCCTTATCTGTGTTCGTCAGCGTTCATCCGCGTCCTATTTCCTTCCACTGCCTCACGCACCGCGCGCGCGATCTCACTCAATTCTGCGCCGGTCGCGAACACACCGGCGATGCCCAGCGCGCGCAATTTGGCGTGATCGCGTTGCGGGATGTTGCCGCCGACGAACACCGGGACATCGGCGAGATCGGCGGCGCGCAACTGCGCGAGTAGTTTCTCGCTCAACGGCAAATGCGCGCCCGACAAAATCGAAAGCCCGATCGCGTCTACGTCCTCCTGCACCGCCGCCGCGACGATTTCGGCGATGGTGCGATGCAAGCCCGTGTAGATGACTTCCATCCCCGCATCGCGCAGCGCGAGCGCGACTACCTTCGCGCCGCGGTCGTGTCCATCGAGACCCGGCTTGGCAATCAGCACCCGGATTGGTCTGCTATTTCCCATGTTTCCTCATGTGGAGGCTAGAAGTTGGAATTCCATGATCCAGCATCCATCTGCCAACCTCCAATTTCAAACTTCCAACTTCTAAACCCCCAATGTATCCCCGCCATCCACGAACAGGCACTGCCCGGTGATGTAACTCGCTTCGTCGCTCACCAGGAACAGGTGCGCGTTCGCGATCTCTGCCGGCTCGGCGAAACGCTTGAGCGGAATCTTCTCCGTCAGTTTCGCGACCAGGTCGGGCGGAATCGCCGCAGTCATCGGCGTTTTGGTCGCGCCGGGCGCAATGCAGTTGACGTTGATATTGAACCGCGCGAACTCCAGCGCGAGCGTGCGCGTCAAGCCAATGATGCCGGCTTTCGACGCGGCGTAGTTCGCTTGCCCCATGTTGCCGCGAATGCCGAACGACGCGGTGAGACTCAGCTTGCCGTACTTTCGCTCCATCATCGGCAGCGCGGCGGCTTGGCAGCACAGCCACGTCCCTTTGAGATTCACGCCGAGCACCGCGTCCCACTGCTCGTCCGACATCTTTTTGATTTCGCCCTCTTTCGTTTTGCGGATCGTGAACGCGTCGCGCGTGATGCCGGCATTCGCGACGAGAATGTCCAGGCGTCCGAACTGCTGCAGCACCGCTTCGACCATCGCCTCGACTTGGGCGCGCGACGCGACGTTGGCAGGCGCGAACATTGCCGCGCCGCCTGTGCTCTTGACTTCTTCGACCACCTTGTTCGCCAATTCCACCTGACTCTCGACATCAACCAGCGCAACCTTTGCGCCCTCGCTTGCGAACTTGAGCACCGTCGCCCGACCAATCCCGCTCGCCCCNNTCATTGGCAAATTGGCTCATTGTCTTTTCATCAACAACACCCACTGCCCTTCGATGACCGACTTGCCGTGCTGATTCAACACCGTCGCGTCGAACGTGACGACGCCGCGATCCGGCTTGGACGATTCCTTTTTCTCGGCGACCTTCAACTCCAAATGAATCGTGTCGCCGAACTTGACCGCGCCGGTGTACTTGACCGTTTGCGTCATCAGCGCGATCGTCGTCCCCTCGAAAATCCCCAACTGATTCGCTTGCCCGGTTGCGATTGCGAGCGCGAGGACGCCGTGCGCGATGCGACTGCCGAACGGCGTCGTCTTGCCGAACTCTTCGTCGGTGTGGAGCGGGTTGAAATCGCCCGACACGCCCGCAAAGTTGACCGTGTCCGCCTCCGTGACGGTGCGCGCCTGGCACACGAACACATCGCCAACGCCGAACTGATCGAATGTAAGACCGCGTGGTTTGTAACTCATCAGGACCTCCTTGATCGAATGAAGAGCAAGGGAGCAGAGGTGCAGGGGAGAACATTCGCCTCTGCTCCCCCGCTCCTCTGCATTCTCTACATTCCCATTTCTTTCGCAATGATGTTCCGCAAGATCTCGCTCGTCCCGCCGCCGTACAGCAAGAACCGCGCATCGCGGAAGAAACGCTGCGGCGTCATCTCCATCGCCATGCCGTACGCGCCGAAAATCCGCGTCGCCTCGTCTGCGGCTTTCACCGCCGCTTCCGTCGCGTACAGTTTTGCAATCGCGGCTTCTTTGTTGCACGGCAGTTTCTGGTCAATGAGCCACGCGCCGTAATACACCATCAGACGCGATAACTCGATCTCGGTCTCCATGTCCGCGAATTTGTGCTGAATCGCCTGAAACTCGCCGATTTTTCTGCCGAACGCGACGCGCTGCTGCGCGTATTGCATTGACTCGTCGCGCGCCGCGCGCGCCAGCCCCAGCCCAAGCGCGCCCGTCATCACACGAATTTCGTTCAGCATTTCGCGCAACGCGGCGAACCCGAAACCTTCCTTGCCGCCGAAAAGATTCTCCGCCGGCACGCGCACTTGTTTCAACGTGATCTCGCTCGTCTCCGACGCGACCACGCCGACCTTCGGAATCTTTTTGCTCACGGCAAGCCCCGGCGTACCCTTCTCAACCAAGAACATGTCAATGCCCCTGAACCCGGCTTTCGGATCGGGATTCGTTTTCGCGGCGACGGTGAAGAAATCTGCGCGCGTTGCCGATGTAATCCAGGTCTTGGTCCCGTCAAGGATATAACCATCGCCCTCGCGTACCGCGCGCGTCGTGATCGCGCCCAGGTCGCTGCCTGCGCCCGGTTCGGTCATGGCGATCGTACCGATTTTCTCGCCGCGAATCGCCGGCGCGAGCAAGCGCTCGCGTTGCGCTTCCGTCCCAAATCGAAAAATAAAATTCGTTCCCATCAGGCATTGCATCATCGCCGCCGCCGCGAGCGACATGTAGCCGCGCGCCATTTCTTCGAGAAAGATCGCGAACATGACCGAGTCCGCGCCCGCGCCGCCGTACTTTTCGGGATAGCGCAAACCAAAGTAGCCAAGTTCGCCCATGCGCTTGAACAGCGCCGCGTCCCATTCGCCGCGCGCTTCCATCTCTGGCACGCGCGGCATCACTTGTTTCTCGACGAACTCCGCGACCGTGCGGCGGAAAATCTCATGCTGTGGTGATAACTGGAAATCCATTTTCGCTCCGCTTTGGAAGTTGGAGGTTAGACGTTGGAGGTTGGAAATTGGAATCCAACTTCCAATCTCCAATCTCCAACTTCTAAATCACTCCCCGCTCCTTCAACCCCGCGACAGCGTACCCCAACGCGCCGAGAATCTCCACGTTGTGCTCGCCCAGGCGCGGCGGGAACGACATCTGGAAATTCGCGGTCTGGAGAAAGTCGGTCACGCTCGCCGGCGGCGGCAGATGCACCTCCAGCCCGGTGCGCGAATCGCGCGCGGCAATCATCTTTCGCTCGATGTACGGGTCTTGAATCACGTCGCGCACAGTGTTGACTTTGGAAATCGGCACGCCAATCGCGCGGAACATCTCGGTCAACTCGGCTGCTGTGCGCGTTGCCAGTACTTGTTCCAACTCGCGATTCAGGCGATCCACAGCGGCGATGCGTCCCGCGTTGGTGCGATACTCAGATCGCGCCAGGTGTTCCAAGCCAGGCAAACGCGTGATCTCTTCCCATTGCTGATCGTTGCCGACCGCGAGGTACACGTACGCGTCGCGCGTCTTGAACACGGACACCGGCGCGAAGAAACGATGCGTGTTGCCCCGCCGCGTGATTTCAATGTTAAGACTACGCGTCAGCATCACGGGATTGACCATCCACGACACGACGCTCTGAAACATCGAAACGTCAATGCGGCTGCCCGCGCCGCTCACCTCGCGCTTGAAGAGCGCTTTCATGATTTGACTGTAACCATGTTCGCCTGTGCCGATGTCCACGAGCGGCAAACCGGAAACCATCGGCGGACCATCGCTTTCGCCGGTCAAGCCCATCAAGCCCGCGCGCGCTTGCAGCACCGGGTCGTACGCCGCTTCGTCGCTCTCCGGTCCAAAGCCGGTGATGCCGAGCCAGATCAGATCCGGCTTGACCGCATGCAGCGTCGCGTAATCAATGCCGAGTTTCGCATAACTTGACGCCAGTTGGTTCGTGCAAAAAATGTCCACCGGCAGCCGCGCGATCAAATCGCGCAGAATCTTTTTCCCTTCATCCGTCTGAAGATTTAGCGTGATCGCCTGCTTGCCGACATTGTTGGGGAAAAAGTAGGCGTTCATGCCCTCTTCGTCGCCCAAGACCTTGGGCCCGACGAAGCGATTTGGATCGCCGCGCGCGGGGTGTTCGAGACGAATCACGCGCATCCCTTCGACTGCAAGCAAGTAGGTGAGGAACGGCAGCGTCGTCGCCTGCTCCATGGACAGCACTGTGATCCGCGAGAAGAAATTAGCGTCTGTCATTTCACGCATCACGCATCACGTTTTACGTTTTAGATCACCTTCTCCGCCCTCAACTCTGCAATCTTCTCCGCCGAGTACCCCAGCAATTGGCTCAACACCTGTTCCGTATGTTGACCGAGGAGCGGCGGGGGCGCGAATTCTTCCGGCACATCGGCAACCTTGACCGGATTGCCCAGCAGTGGCAGCGCGCCAATCGTCGGATGCTCTACTTCGATTTTCATCCGACGCGCTTTCACCTGTGGATCGCAAAAGACGCGGTCGATCGTGTTGATCGGACCCGACGGCACGCCCTCCTTTTCCAAGCGCGGCAGCCATTCATCCGTCGTGCGCGTCAGAAACGCCGCGGTGAGGATTGGCACCAAATCCTTTTTGTGCTCGCGGCGCGCGTCGTTATCGGTAAAGCGCGGATCGTCAGTTAGGTGCGGCAAGTCAAGCGCGCGGCACAGCCCTTGCCAGAATTTCTCCGCAAACGCGGCGACCACCAGATGCCCGTCTTTCGTCTGGAACGCCTGATACGGCACGACCGACAGATGCGCGGTTCCCATCGGACCCGGCACAATGCCATCGTGAAAATAATACTGCGCGACGTAGGTGAGGAGCGACACCAGGCAATCCATCAAGCCGATGTCAATGCAGCAACCTGCGCCGGTCTTGTCGCGTTGGTAGAGCGCGGCGGCAACCGCGAACGCGGCGTACATTCCGCCGGCGAGATCGCCCATCGGAATGCCCATGCGCGCCGGCGCGCCGACGTTGCCGGTGATGCTCATCGCGCCGGCGAGCGCCTGCAGCGCGAGATCGAATGCCGGGCGATCGCGATAGGGACCAGCCTGACCGAATCCGGAAATCGAACAGCCGATGATGCGCGGGTTGATTTTCTTGAGCGTGGCATAATCGCATTGCAGTTTCTGCAAAACGCCGGGGCGAAAGTTGTCGTAGACGACGTCAGATACTTTGACCAGGTCGTAGAAGACCGCGCGCCCGCGCGCACAGCGCAAATCGAGCGCGACGCTCTGCTTGTTGCGATTGATGCTGAGATAGTACGCGCTCTCCCCCGCGAGAAAGTGAGGCCCCATCGCGCGCATGGGATCGCCGTCGGGCAGCGGCTCGATCTTGATGATCTCCGCGCCGAGGTCGCCCATCATCAGCGAGCCGTACGGTCCCGCCAGCATGTGCGACAGGTCTATGATTCGCGCGCCAGATAAAAGTCCTTGCACTAAACCCTCCCAATCACCACTCGATCCGGGTCAATGACCTCGCGCAGCATCTTCAACTCTGCCTCGCGCGGCGGCTCGAGTTCTGACACCTTGTCCGCGACCGGCAACTCAAACTGCAGATTGTCCTGCACATCTTTGACCGATACGCCCGGCGCAGTACCGATCAGGCGCATGCGTCGCGTCGCCGGGTCGAAATCAAAGAGCGCTAGCGAACTGATCACGCGATACGGTCCTGTCCCGCGCGGCAAGCCGGCTTGCTCGCGCGCGTTCGGCGTTCCATCGAGATAGCCGGGCGAGGTGATAAAGTCGACGCGTGGAACGAAGCGTCGTTTCTCGTGCTCCATCACGATCACCGTGCGCCAGCACAACGACGCGACTTCATTCCCGCCGCCGCTGCCGGTGAATCGAATCCCCGGTCGTTCGTACGTTCCCCCGACCTGGGTCGAATTGATGTTGCCGAATTGATCTACCTGCGCCGCGCCGAGAATGCCGTAATCAATGTTCCCAGCCGACGCCATCGCGATCGTCGGGTTCATCGTCGTCCACATAAAGGCGCGATAACTGTTGCGCGTGTCCGCCATCATGTTGCGCCGGAACGGCGTGGCGACTTCGGGTCCGATGGCGCCGTACTCGTACACCTGGCAAATGTTTGGCGCGTACAGCCGCTGCGCGAGAATCGCCGCGACTTGCGGCATCCCATAGCCGATGAACACCGTCCGATTGTCTTCGATGAGCCGCGCCGCGAGGCAGATCAAAAATTCGACGTAGGTGTATTGTTCTTTCATCTTCCGCCTCTCAGCACTACCGATAATACCCATCTCGGATGCGCTCGTTCTCGCGCAACTTGAGCAGTCGCTCGATTCCGATCAACTCCAGGTACTCCGTGTGCGACTGGGTGGCGTACACGTACTTGTCCAGGTACTCTTGCAGCCCCGCCTTGTCACGTGCCGCGGCGAAGAACTCGTCCAGGTGCGCCGCGTCGAAAGTATACAAGCCGGGCACCGTACCCGGGTGCGCGCCGAAAGGCGCGAGCACAACGGCGTCCACGAGGAAATATGGAATCGTCGTCAGGTTCGGGCTGCGCTTGATCTCTTCCGTCTCGATAATCTCTTCGGTCGAAATGATCACGCGCTTGGACGCCATCGCGGTTTCGAGCGGCGTGATGCTCGGCCCGAACACCCGCGCATTNNGTGTCCGTCCCCAACAACGCACGCGTCGGCAGAAACGGCACGCCCATCGCGCCTGCCAAGTGACGCAGCGCAAGCGTACCATTGCTCCAGTCAATCGTCTCCACCTCGCCCTGTTCGATGGCGGCGAACAGACTCCGTCCCAGCCCGGCAAAGCCGACGTCAATCTTGCTGACGCACCCACCGCCGATTAGAATTGTCGTTTCAAGCAACGTGAATTTCGCGGCGAGCCACAAATTCTTCTTGCGCTGTCGGACGATCTCGCGCTCCAGACTCATCGGTCCGCGCACCATCGAACTGAGATCGTAACTCACATAGTCGCCGTCGTGGACCAAGCGCGCGACCGCTTCCTTCTCGTCAATCACCTTGCTCACGCGCGCGCGTGACTTGTCGCGTCGGAACTCGCGAATGTCGTCTACGTCGCGCAGCAGAACTTGGCCCGTACCGGATTCAAGAACTTGCATAAGGTCTCCTCGCGCACCACGTTTCACGCTTTCTTCTTCTCCGCCAGATGAATCAACACCCCATACGCGTCCTTTGGGTGGACGAACGCCTCGCGCCACACATAGCCCTCGAATGTGACGCCCGGCTTGTACGTGTGCCGATACGCGATCCGCCCGCCGCGCGTCTCGAATTCTTTTACTGCCGCGTCGAGGTCGTCCACCTCAAACGAAATGTGATGTACGCCCGGACCGCCGTGCGATTTCAGGAATTTCGCAACCGGCGAATCCTCGCGCGTCGCTTCGAGCAGTTCCATCTTGCTCTCGCCGATTTCAAAGGGCTGATAGCGAATGCCCATATCTTCGATGAATTCAATCGGCAAGAATTTCGCGCCGAAGCATTTCTCAAAATACGCGCGCGCTTGTTCAAGATCTTCGACGGCGAGTGCTACACGTTCGATCCGTTTGACGAATGTCATCTTGCAATCTCCGAATTTTGTGGTATAATATAATCGCAAGGTCAGGTGGCTGTACCCAACTCGGCGGTAACCAGTCCGTGATGTAAGTCAGCTGCGATCCCCACACGACAGGGGCTCACCTGACCTGTTCTATTTCCTCAGCACTTCCCCCATCGCCCACAGCATCCTCTCATTCTGTGCGCGCGTGCCAATCGTCACACGGATCGCGTCGGGCATGCCAAACCCGCCCATCGGTCGGATGATCACACCGCGCTGCAACATTCCCTCGTTGATCGTTTTCACGTCGCGCGGCAAATTGACGAGCAAGACGAAATTGGCTTGGGTTGGGACGTACTGCAATCCGAGCCGCGTCAAACCGTCGTACAGAAACTGCTTTTCCGCCGCGATCATTTTGCGCGTGCGCTCGACGTGTTCCTGGTCGTCGAGCGCTGCCGCCGCCGCGTAGAGAATCGGATCGCCGGTGTTGAACACGATCTGCGCGTGCGCGAGATACTCGATCATCGCCGGCGTACCGATCGCATAACCGACACGCAAGCCCGCCATGCTGTACGCTTTCGAAAAAGTGCGAAGAACGATCACCTGGTCGCGCCCGGCTCTTACGTAATCGAGCGCGTTCGAGTAATCGAGATCGTCGGCAAATTCGTAATACGCTTCGTCGAACACTACGACGACCGAAGGCGGCACGCGCTGCACGAACGCCTCAACTTCATCACGCGTCACGAGTGTCCCGGTTGGATTGTTTGGGTTGCAGACGAAGATGGCGCGCGTCTGCTCGGTGATCGCGTCCGCCATCGCAGACAAATCATGCCGATAATTCTTGTGCGACACCTCTCTGCACTTGCCGCCAAACTCTTGCGTGAGAAGCCGATACATCGGGAACGTGGGCGTGCACGCGATTGTCTCGCCGCCGTCGAAAACGAACGCCTGGACGATCATCCGGATCACGTCGGTCAAGCCATTGCCGGTCAAGAAATTCTGCTCACTGAACGACGCGGTAGCACGCGCGTTGAAATGCGCGGCGAGTTTTTGACGCAGTCGTTTGTCGGCGACGCCGGGATAGCGATGCGCGTTCTGCAGCGCGTCGTGAAACGCGGCAACCGCGACCGGCGAGAGACCGAATGGGCTTTCGTTCGATCCCATTTCGACGACGTCGGTCAAGCCGTATTCCGCCTGCACCTCCCCGGTCGGTTTGCCGCCGATGTTGGCGGGAATCGCGAGAAGATGAGGATTCAGTTTAAGATTCTGCATGGTCATCGTTATTGTTTCAATATCTCGCGCAGCGCATGCAGCATCTTTTCGTTTTGTTCTCGCGTTCCTAGCGTCACCCGGATCGCGTCCGGCATCCCAAAGCCGCCCATCGGTCGAACGATCACGCCGCGCCGCAACATCCCTGCGTTGATTGCCTGGACGTCGCGCGGCAAATCGGTGAGCAAAACAAAGTTGGTTTGCGAAGGAACGTAGTTCAAGTCGAGTTCGGCAAAACCGCGCTGCACGAACTCGCGTTCGCGCGCGATCAATTGCCGCGTCGCTTGTACGTGTGCCGCGTCGTCGAGCGCCGCCGCGGCGGCGTACAACGTCGGATCGCCGGTGTTGAAGACGATCTGCGCGTGCGCGAGATATTCGATCATCGCGCGCGTGCCGATGGCATAGCCGATGCGCAGGTTCGCCATGCCGTAAATTTTGGAAAAGCCGCGCAAGACCAAAACGTTGTCACGCCCATTCCTCACGTAATCAATCGAGTTCGAAAAATCGGAGTCTGGCACGAAATGACAGTACGATTCGTCGAACACGACGACGACCGACTCGGGCACACGGCGCATGAACGCGGCGACCTGGTCGCGGGTGACGATGGTGCCGGTGGGGTTGTTGGGATTGCAGATGAAAACCACGCGCGTGCGCTCGCTGATCGCATCCGCGATGGCGCGCAGGTTGTACCGGAAATTGGCGTGCGGCACCGCGACCGCGACCGCGCCGAACATTTTCGTAAAGATCGGATAGAGCGGAAACGTCGGGTCGCAGTAGATCGCTTCACCGCCTTCAAAGAGGAACGCGTGCGCGATCATCCGTAGCACATCGCCCAGACCATTGCCGGTCAAAAAGTTGTTCTCGTCGAACGTTGCGCCGTCGCGCGCGTTGTAAAAGGCAGCCAGTTTCTGGCGCAGCCGTTTGTCCGCGACGCCGGGATAGCGGTGCGCGTTCTGCAGCGCATCCTGGAACGCGGCAACCGCGAGCGGCGAAGGACCCAGTGGATTCTCGTTTGACCCGAGCTTGACCACATCGGTCAAACCGTATTCTTCTTGCACTAGTTCAATCGGCTTGCCGCCGACGTAGAGTGGAACAGTGAGAAGGTGTGGATTCAGTTTGATATTCTTCACTTTTTCTCTCTAATTGCTTTGAGTACTCGCTCTCCCGTCATCGGCAGTCGCGTCAGGCGCACGCCGATCGCGTCGTAAATCGCATTCGCAATCGCGGGCGCGGTCGGCGTTACCCCCATCTCGCCGACACCCTTCGCGCCGAATGGACCTTCCGGATCGGCGGTCTCGACAATCACGGTTTCGATCTGCGGCATATCGAGCGCGGTCGGCACGCGATAGTCCAAAAACGTCGGATTGAGGACGCGTCCGTCGCGCACCTGCAATTCCTCGGTGAGCGCGTAGCCGACGCCCATCTGAATCCCACCCTCGATTTGTCCTTCGACGTACATCGGGTTGATCGCGCGCCCGACGTCGTGCGCCGCGACGATTTTCAACACGCGCACCTTGCCGGTTTCGACATCCACTTCAACTTCCACGGCTTGCGCGCCGAATCCATACGCCGCGGAGATATTCCCTTTGTACGTGTCCTTGTCCACGAGTTTCGTCGGCGGATCGTACCAACCATTGCCGATGACGACCACGCCCCCTTCGCGATAGTGCATCGCGCGCACGGCTCGGTCGAACGCGACCGGTTTGATGGAATCGTCTTTTGCAAAAATCATTCGATCGCGAATGTCGAGCGAGTCAGGCGAAACCTTGAACCCTTGCGCCACGCTCTCGAGAATTTGTCGCCGGGCATCCTGCGCGGCAATCCACGCCGCGTTGCCCGCGATGAACGTGGTACGACTCGCGTGCGTCCCAACATCCCAGGGCTTGATCGAGGTGTCAGAGTTGATGACCGCTACATCTTCGACGCGCACGCCGAGCGCCTCCGCGACGATTTGCGCCAATGCAGTTTCTGATCCTTGACCGATCTCGGTCGAGCCGGTCACGAGCGTCACGCGCCCAAAATCGTCCACCTTGACCGTCGCGCCGCACCCATCACTGCGATAAATCCGCGCGCCACCGCCAACATTGATGGTGCACGCGATGCCGATGCCGCGACGGATTGGAGATTGGAGATTGGAGATTGGAGATTGCGGCTTGCCTGTGACCTGCGACCTACGCTCCCACCCAATCCTTTCCGCCGCCTCCGTAATGCACTCGCGCAATCCGCAACTCGTGATCTTCAACCCTTGCGGCGTTTCTTCGTTCGGACGATTCGCGTTGAGCAAGCGAAACTCGACCGGGTCTATGCCGAGTTTCTCGGCAAGTACGTCCATCTGCGTTTCGACGAAGAACGTGGACTGGGGATTGCCGTACCCGCGCATCGCGCCGGTCGGCGGATTGTTGGTGTAAACGACATCGGCGTCAAAGCGCGCGTGCGGCACGCGATGCAAACTCGCGACCGTCTCCATCATCACGAGCGGCGTCACCGCGCCCCACGAAATGTACGCGCCCGCGTCGAGCAGTAAACGCGCGTCGCGCGCCCAGAGCGTGCCATCGCGCTTTGCCGCGCTGCGAATGTGAACGCGCGCCGGTTGTCGCGTCGCGCTCGCCATGAATTCTTCGTCGCGCGTGAACGCCACGCGCACCGGCTTGCCCGACGCTTTCGCCAGCAGCGCGGCAATCGGCTCGAACGGGTATACGTCGAGTCCGCGTCCGAACGCGCCGCCGATCGCGGGCTGGATCACGCGGATATCGCGCCCGGGGATGCCGAGCGCCTCGGATAGATCGCGCTGGAGCAAAAATGGAATCTGCGTCGTGCTCCAGAGTGTGAGGCGTCCCTGCAAATCGAACGCGGCGAGGCAGAATGACGTTTCCATCGCGCTGTGCGTGACGTAGGGCAATGCATAGTCGTCTTCGACCACTACATCGGCGGAGTCGAACGCACGCGCGGGTTCGCCGTGAGAGTAGTTGTAGCGCGTGAACAGATTCGACTTTTTGTCCTCGTGAATCAACGGCGCGCCCTCGGCGAGCGCAGCCGCCGGATCGAAAATCGCCGGCAATTCCGCGTACTCGACTTGAATGAGATCGAGCGCTTCTTCCGCCGTGTCCTCGTCAATCGCGGCGACCGCGGCGACCTCATCGCGATAGCAACGCACCTTGTCGTGTTTGAGCGGCGTGTTGTCCATCCCATAGCCGAATTTCCGAGCGGGGTTATCCGCGCCGGTGATGACCGCCTTTACGCCGGGGAGTTTTCTCGCGCGGCTCACGTCAATCGAAACGATACGCGCGTGCGGCACGCGCGCGTACAAAATCTTGCCGACCAACATTCCCGGCAAACGCGCATCGTGCCCGTACTCGGCGCGTCCGGTCGCTTTATCCATCGCGTCTAACTTGGGGATGCGTTGACCGATGATAGAAGTTGGAGATTGGAGATTGGAAATTGGAGATTGGAAGTTGGCTAATTGGCTCATTTCGTGTTGACGCCTGCACTATAATCTGCTAGAATATCCGCAGGAGGAACAAGATGTTTCGTACAAGTCCCGACCGTGTCATTCAATCGAATGAAGCGCCGACGCGACTTGCCGAGATTCTACGCGGCGCGGTCGGCGATAAAGTTTGGCTGATTGCGGAAGGTGACACGCCCAAGGTTGCCATTATTGACGCGCAATTCTTCGACCGCCTCTTGCGCCGCGCTTGGTTTGACGAACTCGCATCCAGGACACAAGGCGCGTTCCACGATTATCTGATTCGGCAAGGGCTCGACCCTGACAAAATGTCCGAAGAAGAGGTCGAGGCGTTTCTACAACGATGATTGTCGTCATTGACACGAGCGTTTGGATTAGCGGCGTGTTCTATCGTGGCAATCCTTACCGCGTCTTGCAGGCGTGGCGCGACGAAAAGTATGAGCTGGTCTACACGCCCGAGACAATCGCCGAAATCGAAACGCGTTTGCGCGACAAGGCAATCGAGTTCGGCGCAAATGTTGCCGACGTTGACGAATGGGTGGCCTACATTCACGCATTTGCTCGCGTCGTTGCATCAACTGGCGCGGGCGCTGGCGTTACACGTGACCCCAAAGACGACAAATTCCTCGATGCGGCGGTTTCAGGGAAAGCAACCTATCTGGTTTCCAGCGACCACGATCTCCAAGTTCTCCAAGAATTCCAACGCGTGAAAATCGTCTCTCCGAAAGATTTCCTCGACATCCTCGAAAGCACAACCCGCTGACGCTTTGGCGCGTTTGGTAGTTTTGGCATATTGGGCTCATTTGCCCACAGCCATTACTGCTTCCACAATCTTCTGATACCCCGTACATCTGCACAAATTTCCCGCAATTGCTTCGCGCACTTGTTCTTCGGTTGGCTGCGGATTACGCTTGAGCAGCGCGACGCTGGAGACGACGATGCCGGGCGTGCAATAGCCGCACTGAATGCCGCCGTGCGCGACAATTGCTTTTTGGACTGGATGCGGCTCGCCATCTTTGAGCAAGCCCTCGACTGTGACAACCGCGCGCCCATCGGCATCTACCGCCAGCACGAGACATGACGGCACGGGTTCACCGTCCAGCAGTACGGTGCACGCGCCGCAATCGCCGCTGTCGCAGCCGAGGTGCGTACCGCGCAGTTCGAGTTCGTCGCGCAGCACGTCGAGCAGCGTGCGGCGCGGGTCAATATCGAGTTCGTATGGATCACCGTTGACGGTGAGGGTGATGTGGTGACGAGACATTCCAACCTCAAACTTCCAACTTCTAACTTCCAACAATTTCCAACAACTGCCTCCGCGCCAACACCTCCACCATCTCGCGCCGATACCACGCGCTGCCGCGCACGTCGTCAATCGGCTGGCACTCGCTTGCCGCGACGCGCGCCGCTTCGCGAATCCGTTCCTCCGTCAATTCCTTGCCGCGCAAAATCTCCTCGGCTTGGCGCGCGCGCAGCGGTGTCGGCGCGACTGCGCCCAAGACAATTCGCGCGTCTTGGCAATTTTTGATTTTCGATTGCCGATTTTCGATTCTCAAACTCACCGCCACGCTTACGATGGAAATGTCCATGGCTTCTCGGTGTTCTAACTTGACAAAAGATACGCGCCACACCTCGTCGCGCGGCACGA
>DHFK01000144.1 GCA_002400365.1 Anaerolineales bacterium UBA4826
GGGTTTTCGCGCAAGCGACCCGAAGGGTCTACAACTGGAAACCGCGATGACAACCCGGGAACCGCGTTATCTCGCGTTTTTGCTCCGCCTGTAGCAAGTGCGCGACAATGATGAATTCGCTTGGCGCGCCTCGCTCGAAGACGCGCACACTGGCGAGCGGCGCGGTTTTGGCTCGCTCGAAATGCTCGTCACGTTTTTGCGAGAGCAAACGCGCGCGGACCATGCTCAGACCTTCGAGATCTCCGAGACCTCGAAGGTCTGAGACTGCTCCAGTGCATACTCAATCGCTTGCTCCAGCGNNTCCAGCGACATCGCGCGTCCTTCCGCCCACGCGACGTTGAAACTTGCGTCGCCAAGTTGGGCGCGCGCGCTGGCTAGATTGCGTTCAAACTCCACCACATCGGCAGGCGAAGTGACGCGCGCATCAGCCGACTTGAGCCAGGGTTCGACCGCCCCGAAGACTCGCGCGGCTTGCTCGGCTTGTTTTTGCGCTACGGCTAGACTCGCGAATAAAACAAGCACACTGATCATCCCACTCCGCCAAGCGGTTTCCCGGACAAGTTCCAAAGACTCGGCAAACAATTGCTTTGCCCGAAGCATATCTCCAAGATGAACCATCGTGATTCCTAGATTCATCAATGCGACAACAATCGAAGTCTTACTGCCCAGTTCACGTTTGATTGCCAGAGATTCCTCGTAATATTTTTTGGCTTGCTCATATTGTCCCTCTGCCCGCGCAATCTCCCCTAACGCGTTCAACGTAGCAAAAACATCCCGGCGATCCTTCACTTGGCGGAAGAACGTCAGATTTTGTTCCTCTTGGAGACGCGCCGCGCCGTAGTCGCCTTCTTCAAAGCAGAGGTGAGCGATCTCGCGAGAGATCAGCATTGTCGAGTACTTGTCTCCCACAGAACGGAACAGGGCAAGACTGGTTTCAAATGTTCTCCGTGCCGCTTGATAATCCCTTTGAATGGCAAGCCAATGTCCTCTTTGCCAAAGCACCATCGCGCTAGTCCATGCGTCGTCCAGTTCCTGAGCAATCGCCCGGCCCTCATGCAGCAATGCCTGGACGGAGATGAGATTGTCAACTGTTGTGCGTGCAGCTGAAAAAACCAGCGCCACGGCGAGTAATCCTTTGCCCGCTGGTCCCAGTTCTCGCGCAATGGCGATTGTCTCTTCAAGACGTTGACTCCGCGACTTGACATCGTCCAGACGCCCGGCTAACAAGGTCGCCGCGAACAATGCCCGCGCACGCGTCAGGGTCTTTGCCGTTGCTTCGGGTTGCCGCAAGAGGTTTTCCACGCGGGCTTGACCTTCCGTCCAGTGCGCGCCCATGCGCCAGAACCACGCGAGCGCGCCGGCGAGACGCAAACCCTGCTCCACACGTCCTGGACCCAGCGACCACTCGAGCGCGGCGCGCAAGTTGGCGTATTCCATCTCAAGGCAAGCCAACCACTGAAATTGTTCTGCGCCGCGCAACTTGGGCTCAACCTCTTCGGCAAACGCGACAAAGAAATCCAGGTGGCGATCGCGAATCACTTCCGCTTCGCCGGACGCGATTAGTTTCTCGCGCGCATACTCCCTCACCGTCTCCAACATTCGGTAGCGCATGGCGAGATCGGTCTGTTCCACGACGACGAGCGATCTGTCAACAAGCGCCGTCAACCCATCGAGTGCAGATAAATTACCTTCCGCACAGACCGCTTCCGCTGCTTCAAGTGTCCATCCACCGACAAAGACTGACAGTCGCCGCAACAACGCACGCTCCGCGTCCGACAGCAAATCATAACTCCAGTCCAGCGTGGCGCGCAGAGTTTGGTGACGCGGCAACGCCGTACGACTGCCGTTCGTCAGCAAATCGAACCGCGCATCAAGCCGCGCGGCGATCTGCTCCGGTGAAAGCAGCTTGAGCCGCGCCGCCGCAAGCTCGAGCGCGAGCGGAATGCCGTCGAGCCGCGCGCAAATCGCCGTGACGGTTACGGTATGCTCCGCCAATTTGGAGTTCGGTGCGACGGTCATCGCGCGTTCTGCAAACAGATGGAGCGCGTCACACTGCAAAAGAGTTTCCGCCGCACCTGGTTGCGCATCGCTGGGCAGCGCGAGCGAAGGTACGCGCCACGTCACTTCGCCGCCGATGCCAAGCGGCTGACGACTCGTCGCCAAGATTCGTATCTGCGGGCACGCGCCGAGCAATGTCTCCACGAACCGCGCACACGCGTCAATCAAGTGTTCGCAATTGTCGAGAATAAGGAACGCGCGGCGTGAACTCAGGTAATTGGTCAAAACGGTGATGAGAGGAATGTTCGCCGATTCGCCCAAGTCAAACGGCGCCGCGACTGCCTGCGGCACAAGCGCGGGATCGCTCAAGGCGGCGAGATCAATCCACCAAATGCCGTCTTTGTAGAGACGACCCGACGGGGCGTCTCTACCCGCGAGGTCTCGCGCAACCTGCAACGCAAGCCGCGTTTTGCCACAGCCGCCCGCGCCAGTCAGCGTCAACAGCCGCGTCGTCCCCAGCAGACGCTTGACCTCTGCGATTTCGTTTCGTCGCCCGATGAAACTGGTGAGCGGTGTCGGCACATTCGTCAACGCAGGAGGACTGGCGCAAGTTCCGTCGCGGATGCTGGCTTCCAGCGCGAGCGTTTCCTTTTCCGGCGGCGCTCCGATTTCTTCTGACAATGTCTTGCGTAAACTTTCGAACTGCGCAAGCGCGGCATTGCGCTGTCCGCGCCATACCAGCGCGCGCATCACCTGACGATGCGCGTCTTCGTACAGCGAATCAATTTCGATTTGACGACGCGCGGCTTGTTCCATCAACTCGAATTCACGGCGGCGCGCATAATGTTCCGCCAGGGTGTGGAGTGCGGACATCGCCGCGCGGCGCAATTCCTCGCGCTTGACCATCGCCCACTCTTCAAACGCGGCGCTGTCTTTCAGAAAGAATCCGGCGAGCAAATCGCCGCGATATAACGCGACCGCGTGCTGCAATCGTCCGACGCACGCGCGGCAGGTCTCGCGCTGGCGATGCGAATGTTGATCGCACGCGCGCATCAGCGCGGCAAACTCGGTTACGTCGGACTGACAATCGCTGGTCGAGTTGAACTGGATCGTTTGGGGGGTAATCGCGAGGAAATGTTCGAGGTCGTCGCCAAATGCTTGATGCAACTGGCGGAGCGCCTGGCGCAAACTGACGCGCGCGGCATTGTCGGACTGCTCGGGCCAGAGCAAGCCCGCGAGATGTTCGCGGCGGTGCGGCGCGTCGGCTTGGACGGCGAGGTACGCCAATAACGCCTGGGGCTTTGCCCACAAGCGCGCGGTGAGCGATTCTCCGTCCAGGGTGATCTGGAGCGCGCCCAACAAGGCAAGTGACAACTTTGGCACGCCGATATTCTAATAGCGAAAGTCGCGGTTGTCAACGCGCTTCACGATTTCTTCACGGCGATGGTGGTACAGTGCGCGCAGGATTGTTACAAACGACAATTCACTTCAAACAAGGAGGAGAAGATGAAAACGAAACTGTCCATTGGCGCGTTCGCGCTCGCACTCATCGTGCTGGTCGCGTGCGCCGGAGCCCCACCGACACCCACCGCCGCGCCGACGACTGTGCCGCCGACTGCGGTGCCCACGCGCCCGCCGGCTCCAACGCCAGCCCCAGCCACACCGACGGCAACCCTGCCGCCGCCGACTGCAGCGCCCACCGCCAAGCCGACCATCGAACCAGGTCCCGAAGTTGCCGCAACCAAAATCTCCGATATCGTCGGCGTCTGGTTCTATCGGACTCGGAGCGGGAGTGGTAAGGTGTTCGATAGTACCCTGGAGTTCACCAAGGAGGGTACCTACCATATGGTGTACGATAGTGGCGGCGGTGTCAAGGCAATCGCTGATGAGGGCAAATTCTCGTTTGAGGGCGGGCAACTCAAACTTGCGTCAACCCAACCTTGTCAGATATCGCCCACCAAGATGGAACCCTGTATTGGTACCTACTTGGCGTTTGTGAGAAAGCAGGGAGACAAGCCAGTCCAACTCCGGTTTACCATCGTCGAAGATCGCGACCGTGACCGCAGTATAACCCTGCAGAGAGAGTTCCCGCTGGTTGAGCCGTAGGCGGTGAGAAGGTCATCGTGTCCGAAGAGGAAAGCGATTACGCGGCGTACCTGCTGCGCCTGCGCCGCTCCGACCAAGCCGGGCAACCGATCTGGCGCGCGTCGCTGGAAAACGCGCACGACGCGCGCCGACAAGATTTCGCCAACCTGGAAGCGCTGATCGCGTTCCTGCGCGAGAGATTCGGTCAGGTTAAGCCGGACGACGATCGGAAAAGAGGTGATGCCTAGCGCGGGTAAGCATGTGCTGATTTTACGATTGGGTGGAAAAAGCGATTTACGACCGAGGAGGAAAAAATGAAAAAGTACTGGGTGATCGCGATCGCGGCACTGCTGGTCATTGGAGTGACGACCACATCCGCGCAAGCCGCGCCGCGCCAAACGTTCTATTTGGAAAAGGTCTGCCCCAGCATCCTAGCCCCTACCCTCAATGCTTGCGACATCGTGACGGCAAATCCCTTTGGACAATTGGTCGGCGGCATGATCATCTACAACGACCGCGTCTGGATGCCGGAGAATCCCGGCGGATTCACCTTCGAAATTGCCCGGATTCGGCTGACGACTGGTGACAATTCGGGTGGCGCAACCGGACAGGTACGCTGGATCAAAGACCACGGTCTGTTCACGATCAGCCAAGGCACGGGCTCGCTTGCCGGCTTGCACGTCAATGCCGTCGTTCAATACGTTGGCGAGACAGCGGATGGACGATGGTTGTATTCGGTAAGCGGCACCTATCACGTTGACCCGTAGCCAGATCGGGGCGATGAAATAGACCTGCGCGGCTTGCGTAAACCGCGCAGGTCTTGTATTATGCGCGCACGATGCTGATCACTCCCACCCTTCAATTTGAGCACACCTTTTGGTTGCGCGGACTCGCGCGCGTCGCCGGCATTGACGAAGCCGGGCGCGGCGCGTGGGCGGGTCCCGTCGTCGCGGGCGCGGTGATTTTGCCGCGCGTCCCGCGCATCAAAGCGTGGTGGCAGAACGACGCGCTCCGCGCGCTTGCACACGCGCGCGATTCCAAACTCCTCTCGCCCGCGCAGCGCGACGCGCTGTACGAACCGATTCGCGCGCACGCGCTCGCCGCCGCGACCGGACTCGCGACGAACGACGAGATTGACGCGCTCGGCATCGTCCCCGCGACGCGATTGGCAATACAGCGCGCGCTTGCCGCGCTGACGATTGTCCTGGACGCGCTGTTGGTTGACGCGCTCGAAAGGGCGTCGAGACGAGCGCCCCTACCGGCAATTCGCGTGCCGCAAAAGGCGATCATTCGCGGCGACCGGATTTCGCTTTCGATTGCGTGCGCGTCCATCCTCGCCAAAGTGACGCGTGATCGAATGCTGATCGAACTGGACGCACAGTTGCCCGGCTATGCATTCGCGCGGCACAAAGGATACGGCACTGCTGCGCATCAAGCCGCATTGGAAACGCTCGGCGTGTCGCGCGTCCATCGCATCTCGTTCGCGCCGGTCGCACAAAGTATGAACTTCCTTTTCGCTCAAAAATCTGACAGTTATCCCGAATTGAATTCCAGCTGCCGGTACCAACCAACCGGACACTTTAACAAACGCAAAATCGTTTTCTGCAACGCCGAGAGCGGGGTCAAGTGACGTTCGATGTGGTCGCCTTGCCGAATGACGATGAGCGCAATATTGTCAAACGCTTTGAGCAACCGCTCGGTCGTCGGCGTGGCGGTCTCGCGGGTGGCTTGACCTGGAAACAAACCGGTCAACGTCTCTTTCTGCGCTTTCAACTGTTGCCGCACTTCGTATTCGACCAGGGCTAACACGCGCGCGGCGAGTGTCAGCAAGCGCGTCAAGCCGACCGCGTGATCTTCACGGGTCACCCACAACGGCGACAAGGACAACAATACCTTCGCCAAAAATTTGCACATGAACGGGCTTTTGTGGTAGAGTTGATGGTGACCAAACCTCAACTCAGGAGCCACAGAAGCCCATGGAGATTATGGCACTTTTACAATGCCTCTCCCCGACTTTGACGGTCACGACGGTTCGCCAATTGAGCCGCATCATCTTTGCGCTGTTGGCGATGAGCGGACGCGTGACTATGCTGGGTCTCTCCCGCTGGGCGGGCGAAGGCGGCAGCTATCGCACGGTGCAACGCTGGTTCTACACGGTCATCCCGTGGCTTCAAGTATTGGTGCAATTCTTT
>DHFK01000147.1 GCA_002400365.1 Anaerolineales bacterium UBA4826
GGTCCTTGCGCGTCCGCGATGGTCGCGAACACGAGCGCGCCGAGCAGCGCGCTGATCGCGACAATAAACAATTTACGGTTCATTCTAAATTCCTTCGTTGAATGTAGTTCGACATCATCCTCTCTATTTCACGATGTACGGCAGATACACCATCTTGATATAACCCTCGAACGCGCCAGTGGCGCAAATGACTGTGCCGTTGCCATCGCCGTCGGTGGGGCGGGTGACGCCGTTTTGCGACGTGTTGTTCACCGGCGCGGCGGCGCAGATGGCATTGTTCCCCGCATCAATCGCCGGGCTGCCCGTGTTGAGCGGAAAGTAGGCCGGGCTGCCAGTCAATGCGCCAAGCAATGGATTGGTGCTGCTCATCGAACCGTCGGCAGAACCCCAACCGCGCATCGTGCCATCATCGAGGTTATTGCCGCCGTTAGTGATGACGCCGACACCATTGCCGTAAACTCAAGCGGCTTTGAGACCCGAAGGGTTTCCAAAAAACCCTTCAGGTCTTGGGTCGGCACGCTCAAGTTTGCGGAGATGGTCTCCTTTCGTTTATTTCACCCAGCCGAGTTGCCGCGCCATCGTCGTCGAATCATAGTACAGGCGCGCGCGTTGAATCTTGCCGTCGGCGATTTCGTACACTGCCATCATCGGCACGGCGACAACTTTGCCGGTCGGCGGCGCGCCGTCGAGCGAGCCGGTGTTTTTGCCGTGAAAGACAAACTCGGCGACGACCGCGTGCTCGTCGGCAACCAAGCCGCGCGGCTCAGCATGCGCCTCGGTAAAAACTTCGCCGTAAAACGCGCGCATCATTCCGCCAATCGCGGCGCGTCCTTGCACCGGCGCGGGTTGCGACATGTCGTGAAAAGTCGCGTTCTCGGCATAGAACGTCGCCACGTCGTGGCTCGCGAAAAAAGATTGGATGAGTTGGACCTTCTCTTGGGTGGACATTAGATCTCCCTCCTGAAAAAATTCTGATTTTGCGAGTTGTGCGTGCAGAAAAGCAAACAGCGACTTGACATTGGCAAACCCGCGGCGCGTGCCGTCGCGTGCGTCCTCCAGCGAAGCGCGCCACGCGACGGCACTGCCTTGCCGCGTTCGCCACAGCCGCAGCAAAAAAACTGCGTCCGCACGCGGCTCTTCGATAGAATCGTTTGGCATCAATGCTCCTGCAATGTACTACTCACCGCAGAGGCGCAGAGAACGCAGAGATTTTGTTGTTTTTCGGTGTGCCTCTGCTCGCCTTCGGCAGTCTGCGGTTGAAACAGAGCAATCCCTGAGTAGTTTGGCAATGTCACANNTGTGGTATAATATGCTCAGGACCAAGCCATGCCGCGCCTCTCGATTTTCTTGTTGGGACCGTTTCACGCTACGCTCGACGGACGCGCGGTGACCGCCTTCGAGTACGATCCCGTGCGCGCACTGCTCGCATTTCTCGCCGTCGAGTCTGACCGCCCGCATCGGCGCGAGGCGTTGGCGGGCTTGCTGTGGCCCGACCAGTCCGACCGCGTCGCGCGCAACAATCTGCGGAACGCGCTCTTCACACTGCGCCGCACCATCGGCGACGCCAAGACGCGCCCGCACTTTCTCGAAACGACGCGCGACACCGTGCAGTTCAATCCGCAGAGCGACTATACGCTCGACGTGAACGCGTTCAACGCGCATCTCGACGCGTGCGCGCCGCATCGCCATCGCAGCGCGAATGCGTGCCCGCGCTGCGCGGCTGAACGCGAGCAGGCGGCGGCGTTGTATCGCGGCAATTTCCTGGAACAGTTCTCGCTCGCCAGCCCCGAGTTCGAAGCGTGGACGCTGCTCCAGCGCGAACGCTTGCGGCAGCGCGCGCTCGGCGCGCTGTTTCGTCTAGGCGATTATCACACGCGGCGACAGGCGTACGAATCCGCCGCGCAGTGCGCGCGCCGTCAACTCGAACTCGATCCATGGCGCGAGGAATCGCATCGGCAGTTGATGCGCGCGCTCGCGCTCGCGGGGCAACGCAGCGCTGCGCTCGCGCAGTATGACGCGTGCAAGAAAATTCTCGCGGAGGAACTCGGCGCGGAACCATCCGAAGAAACGACGCGGCTCGACGCCGAGATTCGTGACCAGGGCATCACGGCGAAACCACTGCGCGCACTCCCGCTGCCGGCCACCAGTTTCGTCGGGCGCGTGGAGGAGCGCGCGCAACTCGCCGACCGGTTGAACAGCGGTGACTGCCGCTTGGCAACCCTCGTCGGTCCGGGCGGCATCGGCAAAACGCGGCTCGCGCTCCAGGTCGCGCACGCGGTCGCGCCGGTTTTCGACGACGGCGCGTGCTTCGTGCCGCTCGCGGAGGTGTCGTCGCCGGATCTGCTCGCGTTCGCGATCGCGGACGCGCTCGCCCTCACGCTCACGGGCAAAGAGGACCCCAGACAGCAACTCGTCAGCCATTTGCGCGACCAGGACCTCTTGCTCGTCCTGGACAATTTCGAGCATCTGCTCGTCCCCCCTGCTGGCGGAGGGGAAGAACTAGTGGCAGATATTCTGCGAAACGCGCCGCGCGTCAGTCTGCTGGCGACTTCACGCGAGCGATTGAATTTGCAGAGCGAGTGGGTGTTCGACGTGCCGGGGTTGGGCGTGCCCCGCGGCGATCTGCACGCAGACGCGCGCTCCGACGCGCTAGCGTTGTTCACGCAGCGCGCACAGATGGTGCGCGCGGATTTCGCGCTGACCGACGCAGCGCGCGCGGGCGCGGTGCGCGTGTGCCAGTTGCTCGAGGGGATGCCGCTCGGCATCGAACTCGTGGCGGTGTGGGTGCGTCATTTTTCGTGCGACGAACTGGCGCGCCAAGTTGCCGACGACCTGGCGCGCATCGCCGCGCCGCTGCGCGATCTACCGGAACGCCATCGCAGCATCCGCGCGGCGTTCGAGCACTCGTGGCGCCTGCTTTCGGCGGAGGAGCAGCGCGCGCTCGCGCGGGTCTCTGTTTTTCGCGGCGGGTTTGAGGCGGAAGCGGCAGAAGCCGTTTGGGCAGAGGAGGGGAAGGGCGAGGAGCGAGAGGCGAGGGGCGAGAGGCGAACTCTCCTCCGCTCCCCTGCTCCTCTGCCCGATTTACTCACCGCGCTCGCGGACAAATCGCTGGCGCAGAAAAACCGCGCGGGGCGATACACGCAGCACGAACTCGTGCGGCGCTTCGCGGAGGAGAAATTGCGGGAGCGTGGAGAGGCGGAGGGCGCGCGCCGACGCCACCTGGATTTCTTCCTCAGTTTTGCCGAGCGCATCGAGCCGCAGTTGACGGGACCCGCGCAGGCGGAGGGCTTGGCTGCGCTTGACGCGGAGAACGATAATCTGCGCGCGGCGTTAGAGTGGTCACTTGCTGGCGCGGACGTGGACGCCGGCTTGCGTTTGTGCGCCGCGTTGTGGCGCTTTTGGTGGGTGCGCGGTCATCAACTCGAAGGACGCGCGTGGCTCGCGCGCGCGTTAGCGCTCACGCCTCTGCAGACGACACGCGTGCGTGCGAACGCGCTCGGCGGCGCGGGCACGCTGGCGTGGTCAATCGCTCGCTACGACGAAGCGCAGCGAATGCACGAAGAATGTCTCGCGCTGCTGCGCCAGTTGGGAGACCAAGCCGGAGCGGCGTCATCGCTCAACAACCTGGGATTGCTGGCGTGGGGAAAAGGCGAACTGGAGCGCGCCGCGGAGTTGTTTGAGGAGAGCCTCGCGATTCAAAGCCAGGTCGGAAACAAGTCCGGGATTGCATCCGCACTCGGCAATCTCGCGTTGGTGCGGCGCGGTCAACACGATTACGCGCGCGCGCTTCAGTTCGCGGAAGAGAGCCTGGCGCTCGAACGCGCACAGGGCAATCAGCACGGCATCGCGAGGCAATTGAACAACCTGGGTTTGTTTGCGTACGAACAAGGCGATTTGGAGCGCGCGCGCGCGTGGCAGGTCGAAAGTTTGTCCCTACGCCGCGCGATTGGAAACAAGGTTGGCATTGCAGCCTCACTCGAGATGTTGGGACGCATCGCGCTTCAGCAAGGCGACTATGCGCACGCTCTTACCTTGTTCACCGAGGCGTTGACGGTACAGCGCGAGGCAGGACTGCCCAGGCAAGGGGAATTGCTCTATCGGCTGGGGCTAGTCGCGCTCTTGCAAAATAACGTGGCGCGCGCGGCAAGTTTGTTCGTCGAGGGTTTGACATTCAGCCGCCAGAGCGGTGAGGTGGGCGAAGTGCTGAGCATCGTCCTCTGCCTGGAGGGTTTGGCGCGCGCGACGCGCGCGCAAAACAATCCCGCGCTCGCGGCGCGGCTGTTGGGCGCGGCGCAAGCGCTCCGCCAAGCGCGGCATTGGCTGATTCCGCCGGTCGAGCGCGCCGAGCACGACCGCGCGGTGCAAGCGGTGCGTGCGCAACTCGGCGCAGCGGAATTTGAGGTGGCGTTCTCTGAGGGGTGCGCGCTGACAGTGGAGCAAGCCGAGCAACTCGCGCTGGACTATTTCAGCGCAAGTCGCGAAGCGGGGAAAAAAACCTGACTGGAAACCCTCGGTGAGGGTCACTCGATCCTCCAGATGTGGTATCATAGCCCCACGCATACTTCTGGAGGTCAAGATGCTTGTCTTGCGCCACGACCCCGTGGATTTGTTCAAGCTGGTGCATATGTTANNGGCTGACGACCGCTTGGTATTGCTGGCGTGGAACGATTGGCGCAGAAATCGAGCGCCCAGACCTACGATCAAGCCGTCCGACTTTTGTCGCAACTGCGCGAGGTCGCAGCGCGACAAAAGCAGACGGATATTTTCCAAGAACGGCTCAATGGAATCTATGCGCGCTACGAGACGCGACATTCGCTGCTTGAGAAATTGCGCGCTGCTGGATTGCGCAACATTCGATCAGAGCCGAAATGTTTCTCACTCTGGCGCCGAGGAGCAAATATGATTCTGTTACCTCACGAAACCGAACGGTTTTATCGCATTTGGTGGGCATTGCTGGGTTACGTGAATACCCAACGGCATTTGATCGCCGACTTGCCCGCGCAGCCGACGCCGGGCTCACTCCAACCCGTTGATGCCGTGAAAATCCGTGATGCGCTCTGGGCGGACGACGGTTTACGCGAAGACTTTATCGCGGCGAATCCGGCGGGGCTCCCAGCCGCAGATTTAGAGATGGTCGCGAGTTGGAAACATCGCGTCGTTGGCAAATTCTTTGTCGTCAAGCACTTGAAAAAGTACAGTGTGTTCCTCGATGACCGGGAACCGTCGCGCGCCTATGGCGTGCTGGGCTTGGTCAGTCCACTCGAACAGGTCGTTGGACCGTATCTGCCGATACTCGTCCAAGTAGTCTTGCTCCCATTCGAAGACCGAATTATCTATGACAGTCTGTTAGCGCCATACCGTATCACTTTCGGCGGCGGCATTCGGGCGAATCTCAAGATCGCCTTGCGCGATGCCCAGGAACGCGAGGGAATTATCACCTCCCTGACGCCGCACGCAGAACCAGCGACAGACGAAGCCCAAGCCGATGCGCGCACTCGCAATGCCAAGGTTATCGGCGAGTTTCGCAAAGCGCTGTACAAATCGGGTTTGAGCACCAAGATGGTCGACCAACACGCGAACAACCTTCAATCGTTTGCGGACGATTATCTTCTGGCGCAAGACCCACCGCGTCCCTTGCTGGAGATGCAACCCAAGGACGTTGGCGCGTATTTGAACAGTTTGAACCCCGAAGGCGCGCAAAGCGCGAGCAAGTCCTTCAAGCGCTATGCCAAATTCTTGTGGGACAGCGCACGTTCGAACCCGGACGCGCTATTGCGTTTGCAAGATTTCCTGAGAGACTACTCGCCGTTACGCGGTACCGCTAAGGAGTGACCCGATGTATGCTGATGGAGATTCGGTTTGGTCGGAGAAAGGGGCTACTCTGAGCGACAAGTCGGCGCGCAAAGAATTCGGCCTCACCCAGGAGGAGATTGTCACGGCGATACGGAAGGGTAAACTTCAGTACCGGATGAACTCCATTTACGGGAATCCTTTCCTGCGGCTGGTTCGGAGCGAAGTGGAAAAACTGGTAGACGAAAAACNNCGGCGGCGATTACCTGAAGAAGAAAAAACTGGAAAAAGAACTGGCGCAGGTCAACAAGGAATTGAAGACGCTGAACGCGCGAGTGGCTTGCCTCGCCAAGCGCAGGGTAGAGCTTCTCGCGATGCTTGGTGAATGAGAACGCGCAGGATATTCTCCGCCGCCATCCAGCGCAGGGGCGACCGACGCCGGAAGATGCCGAGCCGATTCACTCAGTGAGAACACCCATGCAAAACCCACAGGATGAAGAGCAAATCGAAGACACTCGCGGTGAACAAGATTTGGATGCGTTTATCCGGGACTGGTACTATGACGAGCCCGCGCATGAGTTCGCAAGGCAAATGGGGCTGTTTCTGTTCCGCTTTCTGGACGACTTGGAGTCCACCGGGATTTCGCCGCAGACACTCCGCAAGCATACAAGCAACTGCTGGTTGATCGGGAATTTCCAATCGGCGGGTGGTTTCATCTCGCGCACCAAGTCCACGACCTTTTGCTCCAGTTCTTCCGCGATAATTCCCTTTTGACCGCAATCGAGACCCAGTTCCCGCGCACGGCAGCGATAATAGCGGTACCCGTGCCAATTTTGTGCTCGCATTTTCGTTTGACACTCCCCACAATAAAGAATTCCGCTCAAAGGATAGACGTGCACCTTTGGCGTTGGCAGATGATGCCGCGCAGCTTTTTCGCGCGCCACTTGACATTGGTTATACAACTCTTCGGTAATGAATGCTTCGTACTTCCCTTTGAGCCATAACGTTTCGGTGCTAACATCGCGACTGCCGTTCGCTTTCTTGCGATACCCTTTGTAGCGAATCTCACCCAGGTAGGTGCGGCTCTGGAGCATATCGCGAATCATCTCGGTGGAGAAGAGTTTGCCTTGCTTGGTGCGATAGCCCTTGCTGTTGAGCAGCCGCACGACCTCAGTGTAACTGGACTTGCCCGTCGCATACGTCTCGTACGCCAAACGAACGCCTTCCGCTTCGTGTGGATTGACGACCAGGGTTTTCTCATCGGACTTGTCATAGCCGAAAGGNNGTTGCGGCTGTACCAGTCGGCGACCGATTCCATGATGCCTTTTCATCAACGCGCCGATGGGACCGTCGCTGTCTTCCGATGGTTCGGCGACGGAGAACACCTTAATGCCGAAGTCGCGGCGCAACAAACTTTTGATTGCCAAAGCGTTTTCGCGATTACGCGCCAAGCGGTCGAACTCATGCACGACTACACAATGCGTCCTGCGAGATAAGCAATCAAATCGATCTTGGTGACGATGCCTGTCGGACGCCCGTCCTCGACAACGACGGCCACCTTGCCCGCGCCGAAGCTATCCGCCATCACGTCGAGCGGCGTATCCGTGTGAACGACCACGGCGGCGTCTTGGGAAATGATGTCCGCGATGGTCTCGCCTTTTTCGTGTTCGGGAAGCAACAGGTGTTGAAGTAACTCGACCTCTCTCACCATCCCAATGTAGCATCCCGCCTCGTCCACGACCGGCAGTTGCGAAACGTCGCGCGCTTTCATCCGTTCGATCACGGCGGCCTTGGAATCGTGCGGCGTCGCGGTGACCAGTTCCGTCGGCTTGACGCGCCCGCGCAGCGCGTCGGCGACGCGTCCCTCGGCGAGCGCGTAGCCCAGAAAACGATTCTCGCGCATCCAGTCGTCGTCGAACACCTTGCTCAAATAGCGTGAGCCGGAATCGGGCAAAATCACAACGATGGTTTTGCCGACAGGCAACCCGCGCGCGACTTGCAATGCGGCGTGCGCTGCCGTGCCACTCGATCCGCCGCAGAACAAGCCTTCCGCGCGCACGAGCCGGCGTGTCATCACGAACGATTCGCGGTCGTCCACTTGCAGCACATCGTCCACGTACTTGAAATCGAGCACGCCGGGCAAGAAATCTTCGCCGATGCCTTCGACTTTGTAGACGCGGAGGAATGGGTTGGCGGGAATCTTGCCGCCCGCTTTGAACGTCTCAAGCAACAGCGAGCCCACCGGATCTACGCCGATGACCTTGATGTCGGGATTCTGTTCCTTCAAGTATCTGCCCGTGCCCGTGATCGTGCCACCTGTACCCATCCCAGCCACAACGTAATCCACCTTGCCATCGGTCTGTCGCCAGATTTCAGGACCCGTGGTGCGGTAATGAATTTCTGGGTTCGCGGGATTCCAATACTGTCCTGCAAGAATCGAGTTGGGTGTCTCTTCGACCAGGCGTTTCGACACTGAATAGTACGAACGCGGGTCGTCCGGCGCGACCGCGGTCGGCGTGACGATGACGCGCGCGCCGAACGCGCGCAAGAGTCGGATTTTCTCTTCGCTCATCTTGTCGGGCAGAACAAAGATGCATTTGTATCCTTTGATCGCCGCGGCGATTGCTAGTCCAACGCCGGTGTTGCCCGATGTCGCTTCGATGATTGTTCCGCCCGGCGTGAGTTTACCTTCGCGCTCCGCGGCTTCGACCATCGCCAAGCCGATCCGGTCTTTGACCGAGCCACCGGGATTCATAAACTCGCATTTTGCCAGCACCGTCGCCTGAATGCCGCGTGTTACCTTGTTCAATCGCACGAGCGGCGTATTGCCAATTGCCCCCAGGATATTTTGGTGGATTTCCATTTTTCACTCCTGATATTCTAATGCCTGCGCCAAGTCAGCAAGCAAATCTTCGTGGTGTTCGATACCGACCGAAAGACGAACCAGCGCGGGGTCCACCTCCAGCGACGAACCCTGCACCGAGAGATGCGTCATCGCCGCGGGCACTTCGATGAGCGATTCGACGCCGCCGAGCGATTCGCCGAGTGTGAACAGTTGCGTCGCGCGCGCGATTTTTCGCGCCGCATCTGCGCCACCTTTGGGAATGAACGAGACCATCCCACCGAACGCGGACATCTGTTTGCGTGCCAGCGCGTGTTGTGGGTGCGACGCCAAGCCAGGATAGATGACGCGTTCGACACGCGGATGCGCTGCGAGAAAGCGCGCGCTGCGCAGCGCGTTCTCACTGTGGCGTTCCATTCGGAGCGCAAGCGTTTTCGCACCGCGCAATGTCAACCAGCAATCGAAAGGACCCGGCACCGCGCCCGCCGCGTTTTGCAGGAATTTCAGCCGCTCGAAAACCTGCGCGTTCGAGGTGATGACCGCGCCGCCCACGACATCACTGTGACCACCCAGGTATTTCGTCGTGCTGTGAACAACAATGTCTGCGCCGAGCGCGAGCGGCTGTTGCAAATACGGCGACGCGAAGGTGTTGTCCACGACGGTCCATACGCCGCGCGGTTTTCCCAAGGCGACGAGCGCGCGAATGTCTACAATCTTTAGCCATGGATTGGTCGGCGTTTCAATCCATAGCATCTGGGTATTCGGACGAATGGCGCGCTCCGTTGCTACCCAATCGGTCATGTCCACAAAGGTAAACTCTAGCCCGTGCGATTCGAGCACGCGACGGAAGAGACGGTACGTTCCGCCGTACACGTCGTCGCACGCGACGATGTGATCACCGCTCTTAAGCAAAAACATCAGCGTTGTGATCGCGGCCATTCCCGACGCAAACGCCAGTCCGTACTCGCCACCTTCGAGCGATGCCAGGCATTTTTCGAGCGCCGTGCGCGTCGGATTTGCGGTGCGCGAGTAGTCGTACCCTTTGGTGACGCCCACATCTTCTTGTGCGTACGTCGCCGTCTGATAGATCGGCGTGATGACTGCGCCGGTGGCAGGGTCGGGCCCCTGCCCGACATGGATCGCGCGCGTTTCGAAATGGTCAGATGCGTTCAAGTTACTCTGCTCCTTATCGCGAATGAATTTGTCGCCAAGGTCGGACAAACAAAAGCGCCTAGGGTCCAAGCCCTAGGCGCTGTACTTACCTCTGACCTTGATCCCCTGCGTTCAAAATGCTTTGATGCGGGGACAAGTCACAAAGTCGTCGGTTGATTTTCAGTTGCCGCGTCGCAACAGCCAACGGACGAGGTGATCTTGCCCCCGCCGAGGACACGTACAAGCGCACGCTGTTGCGTTGAGACGCGTTCCAGAAACAGTCATGACAATAACTCGCTGATGCTGTTTACAGCACATAATTTATCAGATCAATCAAGGATTGTCAACGCGCCAGATTGCCTACTTACTTTGGGTCATTTAGCCTATCCACAATCCTTCGACGCGCACCTGCAAACCGGTTGCCGTGCGATTCAGATAATTCACCAGCCCGCTGTGCCGCCATTGCAACATGCACAGGCGCGGCTGGAAAAAGTAGCGCATGCCGATTTTGATTTCGCAGCGTGCATGGGTGATCAATCCTTCGTACCCTTCCGCGATGTAATAGCCCAGGTCTTTGAATCCATTTTGACGCGGATTGAGCGGACCGGTCACGCACCACGTAATTACGCCGGTGCGCGCATCCACATCCATCGCGACGCCACAATGTGTGATCGGACAGCCACACGACATTCCCAACGGGCGACCAATTAGAATGTCACCGCGCTGAATATCGAGTTCGCGCGTGAGGAGTGGATTGTGAGGCAGGATGATTTCGCGCGGGCCGGGTTCTTCAGGAAAATGTTCGAGATAGAAATCAAACTCGCGATCCAATGTGTCACGCCATATCTTGTCCGGATCGATTGGTCGCGCGACCCGCGGACTGACCGCGCACGTTCCGCACGCGGCGGCGGTCGGCGCTTGAACTGGGATCGCGCGCGGCGCTTTGACCGGCGCGACGCGCGGCTGAACCTGGATGCGATTGTTGGAGAGATGGATGCACCGCTCGATCAGTTTCGGTTCGGTGGCAAGCCGCGCCGCCATTTCTTCGCACGAGCGAAAACCACACAAGCCGCAATTCAAGCCGGGCAAATCGTCTACGCGCACGTGAGGTTTCAGGGCAATCATTTCATCTCCTTTTATTGATTCTGTCATTGCGAGCCGCGTGGCGTCCCAATTGCGAATTGGGAATTGCTTCGGGTGCAATCTCTGATTGGCTTCAACCGCGCCTCGCAATGACAGGGGGGAAAGTTTTACGCCGGTGCAAGAAGGTGCGTACTGATCGGACGCAAGTCAGCAACGATGCGCGGCAGAACTTGCAAAAAGCAATCCACCTCGGCATCGGTGTTGAAGCGTCCGAGTGTGACGCGCAACGAGCCGCGTGCGCGAATCGGATCAAATCCCATCGCAAGCAAAATGTACGACGGCTCGCTCGCGTGATTCGCACTGCACGCGCTCCCGGTCGAGATCGCGATGCCGGCTTGATCGAGTGCAAGTAGCAATTTGATCGCCTCGCCTTCCTGCCCGGCAAGACCCAGGCACACGTGTCCCGGCAAGCGGCGGTAGCGATGCCCGATGAGATACGCGTTCGACAGAGTCGCGGAAATCGTTTCGATGATGCGGTCGCGCAGGCCAACGAGTCGTGACGCTTCGGCGGACATTTCGGCGTGCGCAATTTCTGCTGCGCGACCGAGCGCGACAATGCCCGCAACGTTCTCGGTTGCGGAACGCAAACCGCGTTCCTGCCCGCCACCGTGAACGAATGGTGCGAGCGCGACACCCTTGCGAACGAACAACGCGCCGATGCCTTTCGGCCCGTTCAACTTGTGCGCCGAGAGCGACAGCAAATCAATTTGCTTCGCGCGCACGTCGAGCGGAATCTTGCCAACGGCTTGAACTGCGTCGGTGTGAAATAGCGCGCCATGTTCGTGTGCGATTTGGGCAAGTTCGCCAATCGGCTGCAGTGTGCCGACGACATTGTTCGCCGCCATAATCGAAACGAGTTTCGTATTCGGACGCAATGCCGCGCGCAACGCCTCGGGTTCGACGATACCATCGCTCATCACTGGCAAGTACGTCACCGCGATGCCATGCCGTTCCAAATAGCGCGTTGTTTGCAAAATCGCCGGGTGCTCGACCGCGCTGGTGATGACGTGAATGTCTTGCCAGCCTTGCCCTTCGACCACACCGATTAAAGCCAGATTGTCCGCTTCGGTGCCGCTCGCGGTGAAGATGATTTCGCTCGGATTAGCATTGCACAGCGCGGCAACTTGAGCGCGCGCATCGTCCACTGCTTGCTTTGCCTCGCGGCCTGCCCAATGCAACGATGATGGATTGCCAAAGGTCACGCCGAGAAATGGGAGCATCGCCTCCGTCACGCGCGGGTCGAGCGGTGTTGTCGCCGAGTTATCGAAATAAATTCGCTCTGCCATCATTCACCTCGATAAAACACTTGATTGTCCAACGCGCGTACGACGCCGAAGTGTGATTGCCAACCGATTTCTTTTTTGCCGACGCAAATCGTGCACGTGCCGACCGGCGGATTGCCGCGCAAGCGCATGTGTTCGGGCACGTCGGGAATCGCACGAATGTGATCCACGAGCGGGCCAATGCCGATGCCGTAGAGCGCGTTCACTTCGCGGATGCGCACGCTCGGCGCGACGTCTTGAATGCGCGCACGAAACACTTCGCGCTCGGCTTGCGACACGCGATCAATTTTCGTGACGACGGCGACATCCGCAAGTGACAACATGGGACCGACTTTGAGTGGCAGATTCATTCCGCTCGTCGCTTCCAGCACGATGATGCCTAGTCCGCCATCGGCGTAAGGCGAGCAACGCAAGCACAGTCCCGCCGTTTCGACGAGGAGCACATCGCTCTCGTTGGTGCGCGCCCATCGCAACGCGTCGCCCAACACCATGACGTTGCAATGATCAGGGCACAGTTCACCGGAATAGACCTTGCGGGTTGGAATACCAAACTCGCGCGCAAACTGTTCATCTTCTTCTGCGTACTGCACATCGATTTTCAGGAATGCGATGCGCTGACCGCTCTCTAGCAATTTGCGAATCGCGTGGCGCAGAACCGATGTCTTGCCTGTCGTCGCAGGTCCCGCACAAATCGCCAGTTTCATGCGAACGTCTCCAACTCTGCCATCGTCAAACGTTCGCCGCGTCGAATCTTGTCGCGCAAAAGCGAAAGCGTATCGTCGAGTTTGCTGACGATGCCCGCGACTTTTTGTTCCGCCATGTCCGTGTGCAAGACCTGGGTAATGGTTCCGCCCTGCATGACGATGCGATAATCGGAAAGGAGCGCGATGCGCGGGTCATGCGTGACGAAGATGAAGATCTTGCGATACTGCCGCAACAATTCGAGCGCGCGCGTGCGATGGATGCCCGCGTTTTCGACTTCGTCCAGCAAGACGATCGGCGTGTTGCAGATGATTGTCGCATCGGCGATGAGAAGCGCGCGTGTCTGCCCGCCCGAGAGTTCGGTCATGTGGCTGTCGAGCGCAATCGGTTCGCCAGTGAGTTGATTCGCGAAATCGAGTGTGCGTCCAACCGGCACTTGACGCTGCGTCGCATCGCTGATGCGGATACGCGCGTGCGTGTGCAGAAATTCGCCGACCGGCAAATCAGAGAGGAAGGTCGTGTGCTGCGTGATGAGCGCGATGGGATTGCGCGCGGGATCGTCGTGGTATTCAGCAGGGGCAGGCGCGCCGTTGATCAAAATGCGCCGACCGGTTTGCGTGTTCGCGTTCGCAAACAATTCAATGTCGTTGATGAGCGTCGTCTTGCCGGAGCCGGTCGGTCCGACGACGCTGATGACATCGCCCATCCGCAAATCAATGCGCTGAACAGGTTCGGCTGTGCCATTCTTGCCGTGCCCGCCGAGAATCGTAATCGTGTTGATCAAGTTAATCTCCTTATCCTATCGGAATAGGCGTATTAAAGATTACAAAAAAGACACCGCGTCGAGTGGAGGGAAAGAGAGGGAACATCTAACGCGGTGCTGAGTTCGGGCTACAAGTCGCTAAATCACATCTGCGATAGAGGTGCTTTCCATTTTGTCGGCGATGTAATCGCGGATGTCCTTGAAGACCTTGACAATTCGTTTTTCTTTTTCGATGGGTGTGGATTCGTAAAAGTAGCGGCTGACCGATTCGGTCGGTGCGAGCGCGCCGTCAAACAGACGGATGATTTCAGCAAGAGATATTTTGTCAGCGGGCTTAGCTAGGCAATAGCCGCCGCGCTGTCCCTTGGAACTGCGGACATACCTGGCGTGCTTGAGCGCCAGCATAATCTGCTCAAGAAATTTTTGCGGAATTTCCTGAGCCACCGCGATAGTTTCCACGGTGACATAGCCGGTCGCGTTGCGGCGTGCCAGAAAGACGAGCGCAAGCAGAGCATATTCACTGCGGGAGGTGAGTTTCATCGTCGTTTGTGTTTGATCGAAAGATTTATATGACTAAGATAATAGAAATTATAGCATAAGAATTCATACCTGTCAAATCGGGAAAAAGGGAGTGGAAACAGTAGGTGCAAAATTCCCGTGCGCGGACCTTAAAAACCGTACAACCTAAAAAGCACGAACGTCTAATCAGTGCGGCAATTTTGACCAATCGGTTTCCAATTCCTTGAGAAACTTGGTCCGATGATAGCGAAAGCGATGTGCCTTGTGTAAGGACGACTCATTCTGTCGCCATTCTTGACGAGCTTTCTGGAACTCGGCAACGCTGACTTGACGCAACCGCTCCAACAACTGATCGAAGGTCTCGCGTGGGTCAACGTACGCGGCATAGGCACCATACCGAATGACGCATTCATGCACGGACTTGTGACCATTGACCCGACGTTGACCTCGCTTGAGGTGGTTGAAAAAAGTTTCCTGGTCGTTGTTCGTGGCGGGCAAGTCGCGCACGCGAAAACGGGTGAACGGTCCCCACCAGCGATTGCGGACCGTCTGGATCAGATGGTGGGCCAAGGCCGCATCCTGGGGATCGTCGGCGGTGTCTTGCGCGAGTCGGACCAAGAACGCTTTGACCTCCCGTTTGACTTGGGACTGACGGAACTGACCGGTATCATCCTGCAC
>DHFK01000179.1 GCA_002400365.1 Anaerolineales bacterium UBA4826
TCAAGGTTCTGCGGGTACGGGAGTCCGTGCGCGATGACGGTGGATTCGAGGGCGAGGATCATTTGACAACTTTCCCAAGAGATCGCAAAACTGCGACTGCCTGTGCCACCACGTGAACCGGCGCCAGTTCCTGTGATTGCGTCACTGTATATTCTCGCGGTTGATGTTGCGGAAGATCCGGCAATGAGGATTCAGATTCTAGCCTGACAACATTGCCCACTCGCCGAAACCTTTTCAGAATACCGCGCCGGTCTGCGATGTCAGGCAGGATGGCGGCAACGATGTGCCCATTTTGTGGCTCATAGATTCCGACTTGAGATTTCCTGAGAATCACCAGATTCTTGTCTTGAATCGGCACCGGTCGGGCGCGATCCATGCTCCGCCCCCGCACCCGCGCTACGACATACTGGTAGTTGGGGAAGATGTTCAGATACGTTGTGCCATCCAAGTTCACTGGCAGGAATTGTTGATCGCCCACCAGAACCGCTGAGCCTACCCTAATTACTCCAATGCAAGTGTCTTCGCCTACTGCGATTGGTTCCCCTGCCGCAAGTTCTGCCTCCATGATCGGAATTTCTATGAATCCCTCCTCTTCCCAGATGCGCTGACTACCGTTGGCGACACCCGTGAATGCCGCAGCCGTTTGGCTTTTGTTCTTCTGCTTGCCCTGGCGCGCCAGCCATCCGCTAAAGTCGTGGGCTACCCTGCGGACTGCATCGGCTGCCTGCGAAGCCAGAGTATCGTTTCTTTGTCCAAGCAGTTTGGCGGCATTCTGGTACGACTCGATCGCTTCCTCCCACTTGTTCTTGTCCATCCTGACACACTGGCTTTCCCGCAAGCGTCCCAGCGTGAGCCAAACCACTCCCTCGTTGTGCTCCGCGTTCGCATCCAGATAGGTGTGAAACAGGCGAGCGCTTGCGCGGTAATGGTCGGCGGCAGTTTCGCAGTCGTTTCCTCGTCCGCCCAACGCAAAATACACAGAGCCGAGCAGGAACGATGCGATACCCTGGACGTAGGTATCCCCGGCACCCAATCCAACCTGATAGAGTTCGCGAGAGCACCGCAACGCTTCTGAAAATTCCTTGTCACGGCAAAGCTGAAGCACCCCGGCGTACAAGTCATAGCCAAGCACGGGCTCAGGCAAGTACTGGACTGTTTGGAGGGCGTACTGGATGCGCTCGTCATCCGTCATGGACCACCTCTCCGATCGCTGGTTCAGTCGCACTTTCCATTTGGGGGACTGGTTGTCCTTGATTGGCAGAGCCGTTGGGATTTTGATCGAAAGGTGCTGCCTGTCTTGGTGCAGTGGAGCCGGGTGACCGATGGTCTAAATCGGCTGGTTGACCGTACCCTTGCGTATCGCCGACAATGAAGGTCTTGGGTCCCTCCGCGGTGGAAATCTTGTCGAGCGACTCAATCCGTTCGACAATTCTCTCGATTGCCGCTATGTAACTCTTGACGACATCCGGATAACTCTGGGCAAATTGCGGATCTCCCTGGATCTTTTCGGTCATTAGCCGGAAAGCGCCTACTAATTGTTGGAGCAGTTCTTGCCGTGCTAGAGCTTTCTCTTGCTGGATGCGGTGGATCGCAATGGCTTGTCCTTCTCCCTTGCGCGCGGCGGCTTCTTTCTCGCCTTCAGCGCCAATAACTTGCGTCTGGCGCTCCACCTCTGCTAGCCCCTTTCGCTCCAACGCTCCTTTGGCTGCGTTGGAAATCCTGATCTCACCGATGTTGCATCCAGTCACCTCGACACCAAGAAAACCTTTGGTTTGCTGATTGAGTTTGTGCGTCAGTTCTCGGATCAGGTCTTGCCGGGCAGATCCGGCAATCGAAACAACATCTTCAAGCCTGAACTCGGCAACCACGTCGCGGAGCGTTGTTTCACTCATTGACTTGACCACTTCCCGCCAATCGTTTCCCTTGGGCGACCAAATCTTTTCCAAGATCACTTTGGGGTCAAAGGTGTATCCCCCGCTGCGCTCGCTCCCATCGCCGCGATCGGGGCGATGAAAGACCAACAATTCGAAACTATCCAACTCAATCTTGTCATGCGTGACCACACGCTTGGCAAGCACCGTTTCCACCCGGACGGGCAAATAGATCGCCATGTGCACGCGCTCGAAGGGCTTGAGCCAGGTGATTCCATTGCCGACCACGCGCGTCACCCTGCCGCTCGCCATCAGCACTGCGGCATGTCCCTCTTCGACAATCAGGACGCCTGGACCGCCAAAGCGCGCCAGCGACCCCACCGGCTGAGTAGTCTGCACCTCACCTTCAGTAACAATCTGCAGGATCTTGTGCAGACCCAGCTCGATGCCAACGACCACGCCCCACGCTTCCCGAAAAGAAAAACCCTCATACTGGGAATATATCGTGCGCGCGGCAACGACGCCAGAAAGCAGAACAAGCAGAAGAACAAAAGAGCCTACCGAGACGACGCCAACTGCCGCCGCCACAAAGACCCGCGCCACTTCGTTGCCGATGAGGAATTGCGTAATCGAGTAACTGCTCCGCCGGTTTCGCATCTCGCTGAGCCGGTTCGCCGAGGTCCATTCCTGAATCGCGCGACCAGGAGGCAATACGCCCGCCGCCAGAATGTACCCCTCTTTGTTGATTCCTAATGCCATCGGCGTCTGCACGCCCGCCGGGAACTCGGTGAGAAGTGTATTGTCGTCCAGGTTCCACACCCGGATGATACCCTCGCCCCCAACCGTCACCAGAGATTTACTATCCTGGCTAAACGTCATGCCTACGATATCGCTTTCCTGCTGCGGCAAGGCAATGGATTGCGTCAAGGTCAGCGCCTGCGCGTCCGCAAATTTCCACAGACGTATCGTCCGGTCCGCGCCGAACGAGGCGAGGGTCTTGCCATCGGGCGTAAAAGCCAGACCGGCGATTCTGCTGTTATGCCCTTTCAGTTCTGCGGTCTGGGTGAAACTCGTCGAATCCCAGAGACTGAGGCGCGCGCCATCGGCGACGCGCCAAAAGCGCAGGGTGTTATTGCTGCCCGTGACAAGCGTATTACCGTCGGGCCGATACGCCAAAGCCGAAACGACATTGGCGTGCGCCTGAATTTCGAGCGGCGCGCCTTCGCCGGGTCGCCACAACCGCAATAGACCGTTTTGACTGCCTACCGCAACTACAATGCTATTCGGCACGTTCGTTGCGGCTAGAGTAGTGATGAGGTACGGTTTCCAATTGAACTCGTATTGCATCACGCCATCCGCCGTTTTCCAAGCGCGGATATAGCCATCCCGGCTCGCCGAAACGAGATAGCCGAGGTCAGGTGTGAATGACAAACGGGTCACCTCGTCCGCCGCACCCTCGAACACCGAAACCTGTCTCCCATCCGCGACATTCCAGGTGCGAATCGTCTTGTCCAAACTGGCAGAGGCAATCGAGCTTCCATCGCGGCTGAATGTCCCACCCGTGATTTCGGTCCCATGTCCCTGAAGCGTGCTGACCAGCGAACAACCCGGTCGCGATTCGACGTTCCAAACCTTGAGCGAATTGTCTTTGCTGCCGGAGACAAGCCGGGTCGCGGACGAATTGAACGCCAGACTCACGATCGCGTTCGCATGTCCCCTGCACTCACCAATCGAACCAATGGAGGGCGTTGGCGTGGTCGTCGCCGGTGGGACCGGGGTCGGCCAAGTCCTAGGCGGAGCAGCCGCCATGATCCAGAGTCGAACGACATTGTCCGCATCGCCGGTCGCAAAGAGGGCAAGCGAGCCGTCGAGGGTCGTTGTGAACGCGGCGCGGTTGATGGCGGTAGACAAAAGGACGCCCTGTCCCAGATACCAATCCTGGAATTGACCGGGGGCACTGATTTGCCAACGGCGCAACAATCGCTTGTTCGTAATCGAGAGCAACGAATCGCCATCCGGCATGAAACCCACTCCGACCATCGGATCGGCGAGCGGGAGGGATTGGGCGAGCAACGCGCTGTCGCTGGTTCTCCACACGCGAATGATTTTGTCGCTGCCGGTGGTAGCCAGTTTACTGCCGTCAGGGCTGAACGCTAGACTGATGGATGCGTCGGCTTGCGCTGCCAGCGGGGACTTTGCCGACCAATCCGCCACGCGCCACAAACGTACCGTTGTGTCTTCGCTACCGCTGGCGAGCCACTGTCCATCCGGGCTGAACAGCAGCGCGCGCACCGCCCCACCATGCCCGGTAAGTTGACGCACGATCAGTCGTTCGCGCACGTCCCAAATGCGAATCGCGCCATTGGTGCTGCCAAAGAGGACGAACAAGCCATCGGGGCTGTAGGCGATGCTCGTAAAATGATCCGGAAAAGCGGCGTAGGCAGTTTGATTGGCGGCTGGAAATTCCCTTTCGAGGACAAATCGCCTGTCTTCCGAAACGAACTTCCACAGGCGCACTCGATCTGATCCAGCCGAAGCAAGCTTCTCTGCCGCGGGGCTGTACACGATCGCCTTGATCTGATCGGTGTGTCCGACCAGCGGCGCGCGCAGCGGAGGTTGCTCGGAGAACTTGATGAAGAGGATCGTCCCAAGAATCAATGCGCCGAAGGAGATCACACTCAGATAGACGCCAAAGCGCAGTGGCGGACCGTCCTTCTTCGTCTTTCGGCGCGCGTTCCAAGGAAGCAGAACGCCAAAGAGCCCCAAGTAGATATTCACTAGAACGCCGAAGACGAGCGCCGTCTCTGGCAGAGTCCTAAAGCGCAAAAAGCCAAAGAGCGCCAAGACGACGATCGGGAGGAGAAGGCACAGTTTGCGCATTGACTAGCCGCCTCGCGCAACGCAAAAGCACCCGCCGCCCGCGCCGATAGAGCGCGCCAAAACGGCAGGTGCTTTCAGAGGCAGTACCACTTTGTCACACGAGCACAAGGTGTTCACGCCGAGCCCTCCGTGTCAATCGGTGAATCAGCGATCAATCCAAAGTGTCAGATCCGCAGCCCGCGGGACAAAGACAAGACTTGCAACCGTAATATAACACGCGGCACGGGAATTTGCAAGACCCGGCTACACCATCCTCTCCCTGATCTTCGCGCTCGCCAAGTCCATCGCCGCGACGACGACGACGATCATCGCGACGACCGTGCCGGCTTTGTGATATTGCAACATGCCGAAATACGTGTTCAGCAACAAGCCCACGCCGCCGCCGCCGGCAAAGCCGACAATCGTCGCAATGCGGATGTTGATGTCCCATTGATAGATCAAATAGGAAATGAACGGCGGAATGATCTGCGGCAGAATCGCATACACGATCATCTGCAAAGCATTCGCGCCAGTCGCGGCAATCGCCTCGAGAGGACCGGGATCAATGTTCTCAATCGCTTCGGAGAAGAGTTTGCCGATCAGCGCAAAGGTCGTGATGGCAAGCGCCAGCATCCCGGCGAACGGTCCGATGCCGACCCAAAAGACAAAGATCGCGACGTACAAGAGCGCCTCGATGGAACGCAGCACGTTCAGCACGCCGCGCGCCAGATAGTACAGCACCAGCGATAGCGCATTGCCTCCCATCAGGTTGCGCGCCGCGAGAAAACTGAACGGGACCGCCACCAAGCCGCCCAGCGTCGTCGCCAAGAGCGCCTGGAAGATCGTGATGAGCATCTGCTTGAGGACGGTGTCGAGTACGTCGGGGCTGACGTCAATCGCCACAAAATCGCGCACCACCTTGACGAACGTCGGCGCTGGCTCGAACAACTTGCGCAGATCAATTTCGGCGAGTTGCCAACAGAGAATGAAAACCGCGAGACCAAGCGCCAGCCAAAAGAGCGCGCGCAGAGACGTGTAAAACGGCTTGGGCGCTTCCGCCGATACCTTGACCTCGCCAGCCAAGATCCGCTCGCGCCATTTCGCGCTCACATAGTCCACCAGAATGATGACGATGGCGACCGCCCACAGCGCCGCCGCGTACTGCTCATAGCCCCCTTTGCGGATCGTCTCGACGACGAAAAAGCCGATGCCGCCGCCCGCCACAAAGCCGACCACCGTCGCCATACGCATGTTAATGTCCCAGCGCAAGAGCGTATAGGCGAGAAACGGCGGAACGATCTGCGGGATCACCGCGTAGCGAATGATCTGCAGCAGATTCGCACCGGTCGCCGTGATCGCTTCGATCGGACCGGGGTCAATGTGCTCGACCTCTTCGGAGTACAACTTACCCAGCGCGGCGATCGAGTGAATCGTCAGCGCCAGCGTCCCGGCAAACGACCCCAAGCCGACCCAGACGACGATGATGAGACCCCAGATGATCGTGTCTACGGAACGGACGATGTTCAGGAACGTCCGCATCGCGTAGTAGATGAACGTGCCGCCGGGAACGTGCGACATGATGTTGTGCGCGGCAAAGAAACTGAGCGGAATCGCAAAAATGATCGCCAGAACCGTCGCCATCAGGCCGATCGCGATCGTCTCCGCCATTTTGCCGAGCACCGGCGTCGGAACCGTGGCGCCTTTCTGCGCCAAGCCCAATTGAACCAGCAGGTCTGGCGCGGGACGATCCACGATCTTGCCGATGATGTCGCCAAAGTTCTCGCTCGGCTGCCAGGAACCGCCCGCTTGCGTAAACAGGTCGGGATAGACCAGCGCGCGAAAGACGACCTGGACATCTTTGAAACGCGTGACCAGCCGATCCGGATTGATGTCGGTCACTTGCCAGCCGATGACGTAGACGATGACGATCGCCAGCAACAAGCCGAGCCGATTAAGAGTGGTTTGGCCGCGCGCGAGGCGATATGCGTCGAAAACGTTCCACAGCCAAAAGAGCACGAACACAAACCACAGCCAGTTGACCGTGGCTTCGATCTTGAAATTCGTGTCCGCCCAGTTGATCAGATACGCGAGGACGAGCACGCCTGCCAGGACGGCAAGACCGCGCGCGCGCTTGCGTAGATACAGTTGACCCGCGCCGGGGACGAGCAGGGAGAATACTGATGCAAGTAAAGCATTGGGGGGATGAGAAGATGATGGACTCATGGGATGTCCAATTTCCGATTTTAGATTTTCGATTTTCGATTGAATCGTCCAGTACCGCGCAATCGAAAATCGGCAATCGAAAATTGAAAATTACAGGATGGTGACGCGTTCCGCCTCTTGACCGAAGATCGTCTTGAATTGCGCGTCGTCAATCTCCTGGGGCAGCCCTTGGAAAACGATTCTGCCCTCTTTGAGCCCGATCGCGCGTGTCGAATAGCGATGCACGAGATCGAGAAAGTGAAGCGAGCACAGCACGGTGATCCCATCTTCTTTGTTCATCTGCTCCAGATACTTGAGGATGGAGTGAGACAGAACAGGATCGAGCGAGGCGACCGGCTCATCTGCCAGAATCAACTTGGGCTCTTGCATCAACGCGCGCGCGATGCCGACGCGCTGCTGCTGTCCGCCCGAAAGCGAATCCGCGCGGACGTACGCTTTGTCCCGCAGTCCCAGCCGCTCCAAATTCCTCAGGGCGCGCGCGTGATCGGCAGGGGAAAAATAGTTAAAGAGACTTTGGTATGGAGAGACATAGCCCAGCCGCCCCGAGAGGACGTTGGTCATCACCGATGTGCGTTTGACCAGGTTGAATTGCTGAAAGACCATCCCGATCTGTCGGCGCATCTTCCGCATCTCGGCGGGGGAAAGCGCGGTGAGATCGGTGTCGTCCCAGATGATCCGCCCGGAGGTCGGTTCGATCAAGCGATTAATACACCGCATCAACGTGGACTTGCCAGAGCCGCTCAAGCCAATGACCGCGAGGAATTCGCCGTCCTGCACCTCGAAACCGACCTCGCGCAGCGCAACCGTTCCGTTCGGATAGACCTTGGTGAGGTTTTCTACTTTGAGCATGGTGGATTGTCCAAGAGACCCGAAGGGTTTTCCGCAGCGAAGCGGAGGAACCCTTCGGGTCTGATAGAAGGTCTTATTTGACTAACGTGGCAGCGTCCACGCCCGCCTTCTTCAGCAGATCTTTGAATTCATCGTAGAAGGTGACGGGCACTTTTTTCAGGTTGTCGTAGGTGTACGCACGCTTCACCACGGCTTTGCCGCCCGGGTCAGCCATCATCGCGAGCAAACCGTCAACGGTCGCGTCGCGTAGTTTGGCATCAAAGCCCTTGACGAACTGCAGACCGTCATTCGGGATGCGGATGCTGAGGAAGAACGGCTCGACCTTGTCCTTGACGTCGGGATACGCCTTTTGGACTGCCGACGAATCGCGCGCGTCCACGTAGGTCGCGCCCGCATCGCAATCGCCCTTGTACACCGCGATCACCACGTTGTCATGCGAGCCAGCAAATGTAACTGCCTTCAAATCCTTGTCCGGATTGATCCCGTTCGCCTTGAGGTTGAGACTGGGGATGATCCAGCCAGAGGTCGAAGTCGCATCTACGCCGCAGAAGGTCTTGCCCTTGAGATCAGCCACCGTCTTGATCCCAGAACCTTTCTTGGTGATGAACTGCCCTTTGTAAAAGTCGGTTTGCTGTCCCTTGAGGGCCTTGTCTGGATCGTTATCACCACCACTCGTGTACGCGCGGGTGGAAGCCAGCGCGGGTTCAATGCCGTACTTTTCGCGCGCGAGGATCGCCGCGAAGGTCGCGAGGAAACCGGCGTGCGCTTTGCCCGCGCCCATCGCCTCGATGGAGACGGCGTACGAGGTGCCGACTTCGATCTTGTAGGAAAGACCGGTGATCTTGTTCAAGCAATCCACTGTCTCGTTGCCGGCTTTGGTAATCGTCGGGACGTCACCCGATGGAACAAACGTAATCACAATCGGTTTGTCCGGCGATCCCAATTGGCCTGCGGCTACGGTAGGCATGTTGGGAAGTTTCTCGCACTTGGCTGCTGGCACAGCCGTTGGCGCGGTGGTCGGCGCGGG
>DHFK01000178.1 GCA_002400365.1 Anaerolineales bacterium UBA4826
GGCGGGATGTACTCGTACGCGCCAACGTCGCAGATTGCGCTGCCATTGCCATCGCCGTCGAACGGACGCCACAAGCCGCGCTGGTCGTTGGCGGGGCAACCGGCGTTCGTACCAGTGTCAATCGCTACGCTGCCGGGGTTGAGCGGATAGTACGCCGGGTTGCCGGTCAACGTGCCCAGCGCCAGTTGTCCCAATGTGACCTGGGTGAAACCGGGCGAGCAGGTCGCATCGGTGGACAGGTTGTTCGTGCTGGCAGCCGCAACCGCGCCGGAGCAGTTTCCACCGGCGGCGCTGTCGGCGATGATCGTGTTCTTGAGCGTGGCGGTAGTGCCGTTGACGATGCCGCCGCCGCTGCTGGCGCTGTTGCCAGAGAACGTACTGTTGATGACAGTCAGCGTGCCCCAGTTCCAAATGCCGCCGCCGACGGTGTTGGCGCTGTTGCCGGCAAAGGTACTGTTGGTCACAGTCGCCGTGCCACCGCTCATATTCTCGATGCCGCCGCCGCCCTGGCTCGGCGCGCTGTTGTTGGAGAAAGTACTGCTGCTCACCGTCAGCGTGTGACCATTGCGGATCGCGCCACCTCCGCCGTTGACGCCACTGCTCGCAGCGCTATTGCCGGTGAAGGTGCTGTTGGCAACGGTCAACGTGCCCCAGTTGTCAATGCCGCCGCCATTCCGGCTGGCGCTGTTGCCGGAGAAGACGACATTGCTTACGCTCAGCGTGCCGTTGTTATTGACGCCGCCGCCATAAACGCCGCTGCCTTGGGCAATCGTCAAGCCGGCGATCGCGACATTGGCGCCGCTGTAGATGTACAAGACGCCTGCTATGTTGTTGCCGCTGACAGTCACCAAGCCCGCGCCCGGTCCGTTGATGGTGAGATCGCGACCCACGTTCAGTGTGCCAAGCGTCAGAGCGATGGTGCCGGTGACGCCGAAGATGACAGTGTCGCCGGCAGGGGCAATCAGGATCGCGTCGCGCAGAGAGCAGGTGCCGTCGGTACAACTGCCGTCGCTTTGGTCAACCAGGGTGTTGACGATGAGCGTTGCGGGCGCGGCATTGGTGCGCGCTGGCGCGCTGTACACGAGCGCGGCGAGTAACAAGCCGAGAACGAAGAAGGATTGTGCTTTCATTGTGCTTCTCCCATCGCACATTGTGGAGTGCCACCGCCGCGCATCACTCGAAAGCGTCAGCGCAGGACAAGCGGCAGGTACAGGAAGACGGGATAACCCACTGCCCAATCGGATAATTGCGTGACGCCATTGCGCGTGACCGTGGTAGAGGTGGACGATGTGCGCGCACAGTCCCAAACACTACCGGTGTAGCGGCACGCTTCGGCGATGGAGTGATCCGCGACATTATGCGGCAGAGTGAGATTGAGCGCATAGCCACTTCCGGTCGGCGTAAACGTCCAGTAACGCCCGGTGGCAGTCTTGCCGCTCGCGTTGGAATGATTGGTGTCGCGGCGATCCACCTGCAGATTGCTGAGGGTGCCGAGGGTGGTCACGTTCGTGCTCGCGCCCGTCAAGCCAAACGTCTTGGCCCCCGTGGCTGCGATGGCTTGTGTTTTGCGGATCACGCCGTTGTTGGTAAGCGTTCCACCAACGGTGACATAGTCGGTGGCGGCAGTCTCAATCAGGGTCGTGCCGCTGCCGATGGTCAAGTTGTAGAGCGTGGTCGCCACGTTGAGCGATAGGTTTTGGACGACGCCGCCGTTGAAAGCCAGTGTGCTTGTGCCGGCATTGAGCGTACCTCCGCCGCCGGAGCGAGTGAAATCGCCGGCAAGGGCGAGGTTAGCGCTGCCGAGGTTGAGCGTGCCGCCGGAGAGGGTCAGGTTGGCGACGGTGACCGTTCCGCTGAGATTCACGATTGCCGATCCGTCAATCAGGAACGTGCCGCTGCCGGTCAGTTGTGTGCCGTCGGTGAGACTATACGTCCCTGAGTGAAAGTCGAGGGTGGTTCCAGAAGCAAAGTTGAAGATGCCGGTCTCCGTCCCACCACCCCACAGCGCGATCGTGCCGGTCAGTGCCTGCAGCGTATTGCCGGTGTTGTTAAAGGTCACGTTGATAGTCGTAGTCCCCGTCCCCGCCGATTTCTTGAACGTCCCGGCATTGTTGATCGTCCCCATCGGCGAGTAATAATAGGTAAACGACTGGTCATTTTGCGCGTCGAAGACAGCGCCTGCTTGGTTGTGGAACACCGCGCTGTGGCCGGCAGAAATGTCGCCAGTGCCAGTCCAGGTGAAGGTACCATTGTTGGTCAGAGTGTAATTGTCGAGGATCTTTTGGTTGCTGCCGCTCAGCGTGGCGGTCGCGCCGTTGTCGAGCGTGGCAGAACCATCCTGGAGCGTGCCACCCGTCCAGAGGAAAGTGTCGGTCACGCTCAGCCCGTTGCCGGTGATGGTGCCAGGGGATTCGAGCTGCAACTTGGGAATCGAGACCGGCGTATTGAGGGTAAGGATGCCGGTGGTGACCTTGTAGAATCCCGCGCCGGTGAGCGTTGCGCCGCTGTTGAGGTTGTACGATCCTGGGCCGGAGGTACTGAAGGCGATGGCTGCGCCGGAGTCGGCGATGAACGACGCCGAGTTTGCTCCTGCACTCCACAGGGCGATCGTGCCGCTCTGGGCGCGCAACGTGCCGGTGTTGTTAAAGGGGGCGGCGATGACTGTCGTGCCGGCGCCAGCCGACTTGCGGAACGTCCCGGCGTTGTTGAAGGCGCATACGCCAAACCCGATACGCGCGTCACTCTGGGCGTCAAAGATGCCACCCGCCTGGTTGTTGAACGTCGAACTATTGAGCCCCAAGTCGCCCGTGGCGCTCCAGTTGACGGTGCCACTGTTGTTGACCGTGGCGCTTTCGATTGCCTTGGTAGCGGCGGCGCTGATATTGGCAACCGAGCCACTGGGAAGGTTGAACGTACCGCCAGCGATTCTGCCGCCGGTGAAATTAAACGTACCGCTCACAGTGAGAGGGTTGCTCAACCAGACCTCGCCGGGGGTAAGGTTCAGATTGCCGACGGTCACCGTGGTGTCCACCGTGACGATCCCATTAACAGTGGCAGTATCGCCAGCACCCGGCACGTAGCCGCAGTTCCAATTGGCGGGGTTGCTCCAGGGGGCCCCAGAGGGGCCGATAAAGGTGCAGTTCCCCGTGGGTGACTCAACCCGCGTTCCGGCGCTGGCGGGCTGCCCGGTGAGCAACAAGAGTGCCAACACTGCGCCGGTCAGGATGAGAGATCGGATTGGTTGGAGAGATTTCGCATTCATGGTCATACTCCTTTGCGCGAACGCATGGCGCCGCAACGCGATGGTCGCGGCGTCTTCTCGATTAACGCCGAGTTAGTTTCGAAAATGGAATTATGGTTTCAGGTCGTCCCTCCTTCGCCTGGACTTGCAACTCACATTAGAGAGTGTTTGGAGAATCTGGTTTGGCGTTCGTAGTGGGCGCTTTAGCCCCGGAAAGCGCAGTGAACTGCACACTACGAGCAAATTCAAGACACTCTCTTAGGCGCGCATCTCCTGTGTCCGCAAAAACTCGACCAACGCGCTGAACTCGCCAAAGAGATGCTGCTCGTGCGTCACGGCATCCTCCACGCGGTAGCGCCACACGGGCGGGAGCGTCGGATCGCCGCGCGGCTCCCGCCAACGGTAGACGAGATACACGAGACGATAGGGACGCGCTTCTTTTTCGACTTCGCTCGGGGCAGGCAGTTTTCTCGATTGGTCGTGGCTTGGCATATTGTGGTATAATCTGATCGGATCGCCTTTAGCAGCATCATATCACCTCCGCGTTTGCGCGGCGTTTGCATGATTGGAGTTTGGAGATTGGAACTTGATTCGCCGATTTCCAACTTCTATCGTCGCACTTGCAATGCCAATGGAGACGATTCGCCTGCAACTCCTGGGCTTACCTTCCATTCTGCGGGAAGGGAAGCCGATGCCTCCCTTTCGGAGCCGCCGGTCGCTAGCATTGCTGGCATACCTGGCGCTCAGCCCCGGCGCGCACCCGCGCAGTCGTTTGGCGGGTCTCCTCTGGTCCGACTCTTCCGAAAAAACCGCGCTCGAAAATCTGCGCTACGCGCTCTGGGATTTGCGCCGCGGCCTGCGCGCGCCGGTCGTCGAAGCAGACCGCGCCTCTATCGCATGGCAGCCCGGCGACGCGGCGACGTGCGATGTAGACGAATTCCAGCGCGCGCTACGCGACGGTTGGCTCGAGCGCGCGATCGATCTGTATCGCGGCGACTTGCTCGCCGGATGTGAATTGGATCAAGACACGCTCTTTGACGACTGGCTGCAAGCGCAACGCGCTTGTCTCCGCGAGTCGGCTGCCAAAGCAATGTGCCAGTTGACCGATTGCTACCTCACCCACGCGCGCACGACGGAGGCGATTGCTTTGTTGCAGCGTCTGCTCGCGCTCGATCCGTGGCGCGAGTCCAGTCACGCGCAATTGATGCTCGCGCTCGCGCTCGCCGGCGAACGGAGCGCCGCGCTCGCGCAATATCAAATCTGTCGCCGCATGTTGGCGAAAGAACTCGGTACCGAGCCGCTGCCAGAAACGCGCGCGCTCTACGATCGCATCCGCGCGGGCGACATCGCGCCGTTGCCTGCGCACAGGGCAACCGGTCTGGAACTGCGCTTTGCGGGGCGAGGGCAAGAACACGCTTGCTTGCTGCAACAGTGGGAGCAAAGCCGGCGGGGCGTGGGCAACTTGACGCTCGTCGAGGGCGAAGCCGGGTTGGGCAAGACCCGTCTCGTGGAGGAGGCGCTGCGGCACGTCGCTGGATGGGGCGCGCGCATTCTGCGCGGACGCTGCTACGAATTCGGCGGAGAGGTGGCGTATCAAGCGATGGCGGACGCGCTGAGGACGGTTTTGGATTTCAGATTGCAGATTTCAGATCGCAGACCCAAATCTGAAATCTTGAATCTGAAATCTGAAATTCCCCCGGTCTGGCTTGCCGAATTGGCGCTCCTCCTGCCCGAACTGCGCGAGCAATATCCCGACCTGCCTCCGCCGCTGCAAGTTTCCGAGGCAGCCGCGCGGCAACGTTTGTTCGAAGCGGTCGCGCGTCTTTTGCAATCGCTCGCGCGTGACCAGCCCTCACTCGTCTTTTTCCTCGACGACTTGCACTGGTCCGATCAGGCAACGCTCGATCTGCTGCAGTACCTGATCCATCGTCTGCGCCAAGAGCGCGTGTGGTTCGTCGGCGCGTATCGTCCTGAAGAAACGCCGCTGACGCATCCGCTGACGCGCTTGCGCCAAGGTCTCGGGCGCGAAGCGTTGACGCACTGTATTCGTTTGCTTCCCCTGACCGGCGCGGCGGTGGCGCAAATCGCTGCGGCGTTGAGCGATGACGCGGTCCTCACCTCTTTTCTGCAACACGAAAGCGGCGGCAATCCATTTATTTTGAGCGAGGTGCTCAAGGGGCTGCAAGAAACCGGACGCCTGCAACGGGGCGAGGCAGACCGATGGAAGGTCGTGGGTGATCTTGCGCACGACACGCTGGAGACGCCCGGGCGCGTGGAAGACCTGACCCTGCAGCGCGTCGGACGCCTGCCCGAAGCGTCGCGCTGGCTGCTCAATTTTGCCGTCGTCCTGGGACAGCCCTTTACGCCGGATTTGCTCGGCGATATTGCCGACAGTCCAATGCTCAGCCCTGCCACGCTACCCGAGATTCTCGCGGATTGGCAAAACCGTCGCCTGGTGCAGCCCGTTGCGGCAGAGCGCTACGACCTGGCGCACGACAAGATTCGCGCGGCGATCTATCATCATCTCGACGCGGGTCCGCGCGCGTTGTTGCACGAGCACATCGGTTTGAGGTTGTTTCAGCGCGCGGGCGGGCAGATTGCGAATTTGCCCTACCACGCGGCGGTCCAAGTGGCGTATCATTTCGAGCGCAGTCTGAATCCACGCGCGGCTGCGCCGTATCTCGCTCGCGCCGCAGACGCCGCGCAACAGGTCCATGCGAATATCGAAGCGATTGACTGCTGCCGGCGTTTGTTGCCTTTGGCGCCGGCCGCAGAGCAGGTGGATGTTTTGCTCAAGTTGGGCGACCTGCAACAGGTGGTCAAACCCCAAGCCGAAGAAATCGAGACCACGTATCGGCAGGCATTGGCGCTCGCGCAGGCGTCGAATGATCTCAAGGCACAGGCGCGCGCGTGGAGCAAATTAGCCGAATTGCAGATAGACTTGGGCGACTATTCGGCAGCATTGGAGGGCGCAGGCAAGGCAGAAGAAGCGGCGCGCGCGGCGAACGCGCGAGAGGAGCTAGTTGAAGCGCTGTCTCACAAAGGCAAGGCGTACTACCGGCTGGGCAAGACTCTGACTGCTCTGGAGATCGGCGAAGAGATGCTGACGCTCAGCACTGAATTGGGCGCGCGCGGGAATCGCGAGATGGGATTGAGTCGGCGTCTGCTTTGCGCGGCATTTGTGCAACTGGGGCGCTTCGCTGAAGCGAAAGAGCAGGTCATCCACTCACTGCGAATGCATCAAGAGACCAATGATCGCGGCGAAGAATGTAACGACCTGAACTGGCTGGGCGAAATCGCGCGCTTGCGCGGCGATTATCGCGCCGCGGTGGAACACTATCAGGCGTCCTTGAATATCGCCCGCGAGTTACATTTCTGGGAGGTATCACGTCGCAGCAATCTGGGGGGAGTACGCGTAGGGTTGAAAGAGTACGCCGCCGCCGAAGCCGAATTGCGCGAGTTGATCGCGCTGCCGGAAGCGGCGAATTCGCCAGTGCTTTCGGAAACCTATCGCTTTCTCGCGCAAGCCCTCCTGGGGCAAGGCAAAGTGGAAGAAGCGCTGTCTGCCGCGCAGCGCGCCCTGGCGATCGCGCAAGAGTTGAATCAAAAAGACGTGCTGTGCGGCGCGTGGCGAGTGCTAGGGGAGGTCATGGGAGATTGGAAGGGAGAAGTCGGAAAATGGAAGTTGGAAGTTGGAAGTTGGATGCCAGAGGGAGAGGTGAAGCGTGGCGATGAAGAATCTCCAACGTCCAACATCCAACATCCAACATCCAACACCCAAGATTGCTTCGCGGAGAGTTTGCGTCTTTGCGACGAGGCGGGCATGGAAGCCGAACGCGCGTGGACGTTATTCGCGTGGGCGCGTTACGAATTGGAACGCGGAGACCGCCCGCGCGGGGAGGCAATGCGGCGCGAGGCGGAAGAGATCGCGGTGCGGCTAGGACTTGCTCTCCCGTAGCCAGGGCGTGTGCAAAGTGAATTGATTCGCGCCTGCAACATCACGAAATCCGCCTTCGCGGATTGAGGTCTAGCCCGCGAAGGCGGGCTTGGACTGGAACGGGCATCCTTCGGCTATCGCTCAGGACGGCTGCCCTCTACCCTTTGCAGACACGCTCTAAGGACTGTTGTCGCTCTGGCGTTGCATGTCCCCCAGAGCACGGGATTCTCGCGACAACGCGAATTGCGCTAGCGCAGAATCAGCGGCAGGTACAGATAACGGATCGCGCCGGGCGGGATGTACTCGTACGCGCCAATGTCGCAGATCGCGCTGCCATCGCCGTTGCCGTCGAATGGACGCCACAAGCCGCGCTGGTCGGTGGCGGGGCAACCGGTGTTGGTGCCTGCGTCAATCGCCGGGCTGCCGACGAGGAGCGCGTGTGTCTGCGTCGCGGCGCCCTGGTATCTGAGCGGACCTACGTTGGGGTCTGTGTTGACGAGGTCTCCCGCGCTGGCAAAGCCGCAGGTGTTGCCACTGTCGAGATTGTTACCCTGCGAAGTCAGCGTGCCGGTGCAGTTTTCAGACGCGGGCGTGTTGTTTGCCACGATCGTGTTCTTGGCTGTGGTGACGATGGCATTGTAGATGCCGCCGCCGGTGTTGCCAATGATGGATACATTGGTCAATGTCAGTGTGCCATCAGAGGCTGCGGTCGAGATCCCGCCGCCAGTCCCGTCACTCGCCCTGTTGCCGCTGATGGTCACATTCGTCATTGTCGTCGTATCGTCGGCGTGAATAACGCCGCTGTAGAGACCGCCGCCGGTAGCGGCAATGTTGCCGCTGAGAGTGACTCGGTTTAGCGTAATGCGCGCATCATAGTTGTTGATGCCGCCGCCGGTGCCTGCCATGTTGCCACTCACCGTCACGTCCGTCAAACTCACATCAACAACAACCGAGCCAGCACGCCGTGAATAGATGCCGCCGCCGCTGATATAGGCGCTGTTGCCGGAGATGACGACATTGGTCAGCGTCGCGTCAGCCAAAGTGTAGATGCCGCCGGCATTGTTGGTCTTTGCCTTGTTATTGCTCACCGTGACGCCATTCAGCGTCAGTAGACCTGTCACACCCAGCCCGACAATTCCGCCGCCGCTCGAAGTGGCAGTGTTGTTGCTGACGGTACCGCCGTTCATCGTCACGTATCTGCCCACGATGCCGCCGCCGTCACCCTCGCTGGTGTTGTTGTTGACTGTGACATTGTTCAGCATCATCGTGCCGAGCGTGTAGATACCGCCGCCGATCGCAAGGCTGCTGGGGGCAAGGTTGTTCTGGACGATCACATTGTTCAGCGTCAACGTGTGAGCATGGTCCTCGTGAAAGATGCCGCCGCCGCGAATAAAGGGGTAGCCGCCCGAGGCGGACGCTCGACCATTCTGGACGGTCAGACCGGAAATAGTCACAGCGCCTCCGTTGACATAGAACACACGGCTGGCGTTATTGCCGCTGATCGCGAGATTTGCCGCACCCGGTCCGGAGATCGTTAGATTCTTGGTGATGGCGAGTTCGCCGCTCGTCAGCGTGATCGTGCCGGTGATCCCAAAGTTGATGGTGTCGCCGGATGCGGCGTCGGCGATCGCTTGCCGCAGCGAGCCGGGTCCGCTGTCGTTCGGGTTGGTAACCGTGATCGTGGCGGCGCGCGTGGCTTGGGCCGTCGCTAGCACGAGCAGCATAAGCCCCGCGACCAGTCGCATCGTTCTGAGAAGCTTGGTGCGCGATCTCATTTTCTCCTCCATGTTTCTATTGCAAACACAACGAAGAATTCATTTACGACTCTCCCATTCACACCACCTCCAGCGTCTCGCGCTCACCCCACCCGCGACTGGCGTCAATCAAATCTATCCGCGTGGGCTTGAGGCGTACCACAAAATAAAGATTGTCCAGCGACGCTGTGAATCGCTCAAATGAACTTGTCCTGAGTGAAACGAAGGATCGCCACTGGCTCCAATCAGGAGAAACGAGAATCTCGGCGGCGCCGGCGTACTCGAGCCAGCGCAAGTCAGACGGACACGCGACCGAATCGGGGACGATGAGCAGCACGCGCGGGTCCTGCTCGATGTGGTAGGCGACATCTGCCCAGCGCGGCAGCAAGCACTCGACGGCGAGTCCGTCGCTGCGGTACGCGACGACGGTCGCCCATGCGCCTTGCCTTCCATTCGTGCTGAGGACGCCGACGTGGTGCGCTGAGAGGTAGGCGAGCATCTGCTCGCGGGTTGTGTCTAGCACGCGCCAAGTTTACAAAACGAAGAGGGGATTGTCGTCACTCGAAAGAGTGATTTTGTTTGTCAACCTGTCATTGCGAGCGAAGCGAAGCAATCCCCCCTGATGCAATTGGAGATTGCTTCGGGCGCAAAAAGCGCGCCCTCGCAATGACACCGGGGGGTTACACGATCCGCAACGCGCGCGCACAGGCGGCGGCTTGCGTGCGGGAGGAAACGTCCAATTTGCGGAGGATGTGCGCGACGTGAGTCTTGACGGTCTCTTCGGCGATGATCAGTTTCTGAGCGATCTCGCGATTACTCGCGCCGGCGGCGATGTGACGCAGGATGACGACTTCGCGCGCGGTCAGCGTCTCGCCGGTCTCAGGCACGCGCACCGGGCGCGGTTCGATGCTCACGCCCAGCGCTTCGAGCAAGCGCGTCGCGCAATGCGCGTGAACATTGTGCGCGATCGCCAGGCGCAGCAAGGGAATGACCATCGCGCCGCGCATGAGGACATAGCCGAGGATTTGCTCGCGCTCGCATTTGGCGAGCAGGGGGCCAAGTTCGACGAGCGCATCGTCAGGGCGATGCCATTGGAGATAGAGATGCGCCAGCACCAAGCGCGCGCTCGCGTAGGCGGTGGCGGGTGGTATCGCTTTCTCCAATTCCACCGCCTCGCGGAGCGTGCGCTCAGCGGTGGGGTAACGCCGCTCCTCCATCTCGATGAGCGCGCGCGTGATGAGGCGTAGCACCGGGCTTTCGGGCATCTCGAACGAACCTTCGAGCGCGCCCATCTGGGCATAGATGTCGCGCACGCGAGCCAAGCGACCTTGCAGCCACGCCGTCCATGCGATCAAGTGCAGCACCGTCGCTCGCGCCGGTCTCAGCATCGGCGCCTGCTCCACCTGTGCGAGCATCGGAGCGAAGAGACGCTCCGCCGCGTCGTAATCGCCTCTGGCAACCGAGATGGCGGCAAGCAAAGTGGAGGATAGAGTACCGACGAAGGGAAAGCCGCCGAGTCGCTCTTTCAGCGCCAGCGCGCGCTGGGCAGTCCGCGTCGCCTCATCCAGCCGCCCGCGCCGCACGTGGACGAAGGTCATCGCTTCGGCAAGCGCCATTTGCAGCGGACTGGCTTGATTCCCAAAGCGCGGGCGCGCTTGCTGGCAGAAATACTCGATCTGGTCCAACATTCCCGGCAGGACGATGAAATGCGGCTTGAGATGAAGCGCGACGACCATCCACGCTTCGACCTGATCCGATTGCATAACCAACGCCAGCGCGCTCGCCACATCTGCCTGCGCTTGTTCCCAGTCATGCGTGTACAACGACAGGGTCGCGCGACCCATCAACATCTGGGACTTGGGGAGCGGCGCGAGCGGATACTCGGACGCTTGCAGGGTCAGCGCGCCGCTCGACATCAGGTCGCCGCGCAGAAATGCGACCACGGCAAGCGCCGCCAATGCCTCGCCGAGTTCCTCTCGATCATCCCTGGCTTGGGCAAGTTTCGCAGCGCGTTCTAGTTCGCTCTGCGCGGTTTGAGTGTTGCCTTGTTGGATCGCGCTTTGCCCGGCGAACAGGGCGAGACGCGGGTGGGCGTCCAGGATTGCCAATGGCAGCGCGCGGATCCAGCCGTCCAGTGTGGCAAACCAGCCCTGTCCCAAGAATTCCCTGCCGACGCGCTCGATCACCTCTGCCGCCGCGTCCCACTCTTGCGCGGCGAGGTAATGCTGGATCGCGCGCGTGGGATTCGTCTGCGCTTGCGCCGCGCGACGATGCAGTTCGACGACTTGGTCCGGCATTTCCGCGGCGAGACGCTGGCGCATAAAGTCGGCGAAGAGGACGTGGTAATGGAAGGATGAAGGATGAGGGATGAAGGATGAAGGGGCAGATGCATCCTTCTGCCTTCTGCCTTCATCCTGTGTCTCGCTTGCCGCGACGACGAACAGATTGCGTCGGTAGATTTCCTGCAGCAGTTCCGCCGCATCGTCGAAATGGGTCACTGCTGCGCAAAGAGGCGCGGTCAGTTCGGGCAGGATCGCAGTTTGCAGCAGAAAGGTCCGCAGGCGCGCGGGAACGTGCTTGAGAACTTCCTCCGCTAAAAAGTCGAGAATGTGCTGATCGGCGCCGGCGAATTGCGCGATGAACGCGGCGCGCGCCGCGGGCGCGCGCAGCCGCTCTATCGATGCTGCAGTCAGCCGCAGCCCTACCGGCCAGCCCTCGGTTTTCGCTCGCAGCGTTTCCAGATCGCCGGGCGATAGGTTCAGGCGTAGGCAGTCGTTGATCCACTCGGCTTCCTCCTCCGCCGTGAATCGCAAATCGGCGAGGCGCAATTCCGCCAACTCGCCGCGCGCGCGCCAGCGTGCCAGCGGCAGGAGCGGATCGCGCCGCGTGGCGATCGCCACGCGCATCTGGGGCGGCGCGTGATCAATCAGATACTCGAGCGCGACGTACACCAGCGGCTCGCCGACCAGATGCAAATCGTCCAGAACGAGGGCGAAGGGCTCGGGCAGCGCGGCGACGAGGTCGTTGATCCACACGCCGAGCACGCGGCGGATCTTGGCGGCGGGATCGCCCGGCGGTTGCGTCGGCGCATCGCTGAAGGCGAGGAGCGTTTGCGCGATGCTGCCGCACGCGGGATTCAACTGTTGTAGCGCGGCGATGAGTCCAGAGAGGAAACGCGTGGGGTCGTTGTCGTCGGCGTCGAGGGAAAGCCAGGCAGCGGGAATTGCAAATTTCAGATTGCAGATTGNNAATCTGAAATCTGAAATCTGAGATCTGAAATCACCTGCGCCAGCAGCGTCGTCTTGCCGTAGCCGGCAGGCGCGGAGAGGAGCGTCACGCGGTACGCGGCTATGGCTTGGCGTAGCGCGGCAAGCAAGCGCGGGCGCGCGAGGAGGTCTCCGTGCAACTGGGGTGGATGCAGTTTTGTCTGCGCGAGCCAATCGGACTGAAGTCGCGTCTCCATAGCAAAACAAAAAGCGTTCGAATCCTGACGCCATCCGACGGCTTGATTCTACTACGCGAGTTGCCGCGTGTCAATGACTAGTAGTTCGTCAATTTAGTTTTGCAGGGTAGCAGCCCAGCCGCGCTGGGCGTCGGCTAGGGCTTGGCGTTTAGGGTAACCAGATTTTGCGGTGTATGCCGAAACGAGGTATAATGTTGCCGATGCCAGAACTCAAAAAGACAACGGCGAATTGGATTGCCACTTCCAGATACGATAGCGAATCCGCTCAACACATGCTGAAAACCGGGCGGTACATCTACGTGATCTTTCTCTGCCACCTTGCCATTGAGAAACGAAACTTCTGAAAGCGGTGGTTGCTCAAACGCGTGAGAAACACCCACCCTATACACATGATCTGTATGAACTCATCGAATTGGCGCATCTAGAGATTCCCGCGGCACATCAGGAGATCATCGCCAAATTGAACGAACTCAGCATCGCCACGCGATACCCAGAAGACTTTGAACAGTTCGTCAAGTCGTATCCAAAGCCAGTGGCTCGGCAATACATGAATCAGAGCAAGGCATTCTTGAAATGGTTAGAGCGCGATCCCAGATTGAATCCATCGTAGAGCAATATATCTACAACCTAGAGGCGCGTGGCGTCCGCGTCCGAAAGGTCATTCTGTTTGGTTCGTATGCGCGCAACCGCGCGCATGAGGGGAGCGACATTGACCTCGCAGTGATCGCGCCCCAGTTCGCGCGCTTGAATCTCCGCGAACGTTACGAGACGCTCGGACTTGCCAACATGACCTTGCGTGCGCCGATTCAAGCCATCGGCTATTCACCGCGTCAGTGGCGTTATGCCGCGCGCGGCAGTTTCATTGCCGAAATCCAGCGCACGGGCAAGGTGATTTACAGCGATGGGGGCGCACGCGCAAAAAAACGCGCCAGAAGCAAGTAACGTGCGCTTGCCGCTTGCTGGGACGGTCGCCGCGCAACAGTACTCAACGGAGCGCAAGCACCTGGATAGAGTGGTCGTGGTGGATTGACAGTTGCCACAGACGATGGCACATCTTTGAATCGCCGCTTGGCGGCGAATTATTGATGTGCCATCGCACAGAGAACACAGAGCAAAAGAACGCCCCGCTTCTCGACGAGAGAGGCGGGGCGTTGTGTTCTCGCGCGCTTTGCGAGAGCGCTGCTATCTCAGAATGAGCGGCAAGTTGAGCCGATTACCCGTAGGTGCTCTCTTGGTGACTACCATAGCCGCGCTATCGCGGCATGAACGGAAAGTAATAGAATCGCAGAGCGCCCGGGGACACTACTTGAAGTGAAACGACTCGCTCTTGGCGCGCATAGGTCCCCAGGTCGAAAACGAATCGGAGTTGCGTTGCGCCGGCGCGCGTCACAAAATCGGTGGGGATGAACGTCCAGTCAAAGCCGATCGTGCCGGGGGCGAACGTTCCGTCAGCGCGGCGCGCCACGTCCCGCACATAGCCGGCGAACTGGTCGTTCAGATAGATACGGATGGGCAGCGCCGACTGGGCGAGATACTGTCCATCATTCTTGCGCAGCGTCCCCGTGAGGGTTAGCGTGACCGGGGCGGAGGTCAGGGGAATCACCGCCGGTGTGACTGTCAGATTCAGCGTCGTCGGAATCTCGCGCACCGCCGCGCCGAGCGTGGTGAACGCGAGATAGTTGCCGGCGTGATCCGTCGCGGTGAATGCAAGCGATACGCTGTCCACGTTCCCCGAGTTGATCGTCGTCGAATAACGCGCGCCGGTTTGCGTCAAGGCGAGCGGAATCCAACTGACGCCGCCGTCGGCGCTATGGCGCATTTCCACGCTGCGGACACCGCTCTCTGGATCTGTCACGGTGAACGCGACCGGGAGGGACGCGCCGGACGCAAAGCGCTGCGGCATCTCCAGCGACGTGACGCGCGGCGGATTCGGATCAGTCGCCGGCAGCGCGAAACCGGCTTCGATCGTGTTGGTGTACGAAATCCGCGCGGTATTCGTAGAGGTGATGATGGCGCGATAGTTTCCCGCGCCGCTGGCGCGAATCTGGCGCATCGGCGACGGCGACCACCAGGACTCGACCAGAGTCGCGGTGTAAACCCGGGTCCCCTCCAGATAGACCGTCAGGCGCGGAGTGTCGCCCCAGGACGCTTTGTTCCCGCGCGAACTGCCAAAAACCGGGTGGACCAGCCGAATCGTTTCGGCGGTGTTGTCAAACGTCACGGCAGGATACAAGGGACCCACGCCAAAGTTGAACGCATCGTTTTGAATCGGCAGCGGTTGCAGGTCCCAGCCGTTGATCAATGCGACGTCCGGCGCGAGCGTCGTCGTGTAGGTCTTGGTCCAGGCGCGCGCGTAAAACTCTTTTTCGACAAAGCGATTGTTGACGATATGATCCGTCCAATAACGATAAGCAAACGCGCCTTGCGCGAAGATATCGCGCTCGATGCCGGCGGAAACCACCGGCGCGAGCGCGAACGCGTCGGTGGGGAGATAGAACAACGCATCGCCCCCCGATCCAAAATTGGTGCCAAAGGGCAGCCAGGAGAGGTCTATCGTGCCGGGCGTGTCGTACCGAATGTGGGACTGACTGACCTGGTCGCGGGTGTAGCGAAGGGTCGTCGGCGTTGTCGCGTCAATCTTGGGATACTGCCACGCGAACCAGTACACCTGATCCGCGTTCTGCGTCAAGTCGAAACCCGCGGCGTTGCGCGCATCTTCGTACCACTTGGCAGAGTTCAGGTCGCGAAAGTGGCGATAGCGCGGCGAATAACCGTACGCGTCCCCGGCGAGCGCGAAACCAGTATGATCCAGCGAATCGGAGATGAAGAGATCGTAACTGGGCGCCAAGGGCGCGTGCAGTTGGGCATCGGTGTATCCCATATAGTCCACGCTCAGCCCGGTCGTATATTCTGTTCCGCCGTTCTGATACCGCCAGCCCGTGCGCCAGCGCGCGAGATACAGCGAATCGCCGGCAAAGTCGGCGGCATTCAGCGTGAAATGCCGGGCGGTCGCGGCATTTAGATACACATCCTGGATCGCGTTTCGCCCGACGGTTACGCTGCCAGAAAGAATCAGCGGCTTGGGCTGTGCTTGCGCAAATCCCAGGATCGCATCGTTGATCCAGAACCGGGCATAGGCGTGGATGTTGTAGGTGCCCGCAGGCACGTGGAAGATGGATGGCGGAGGATTAGCCAATCCGCTAAACCGTTTGACGTCGGCGTTTGGCATTCTGACCAGGTAAGCCAATCCACTTGTATGGATGTCTTCTGGCTGGGGCTTTGGCAATTCCACGCCATTCTCGTCCAAGATATGCACGGTGACTCTGGACAGCATCGTAAACGCCAGCGGCACGGTCAACGTACGGTCGGCGCCGCGCAGAATCACTTGACCGGTATAGTATCCCTCGGGCGCGTCGTTCGGAAGATTCAGACTAACCGTGATGACCGCCGTAGCCCCGGGAGCAATCGAAAAGTTGTTGTCGCTCAGTTGGGCGTAATTGACGGGTGTGGGAGTCGCCAGCGGACTCAGCGCCGCATCAGCCCACAGAAACGTCGAGATCGAAGCAGTGGCAGTGAGTGGGGTCGTCGAGATATTGATCAGCGACAGACGCAGCGCGGTCGTGCCGGTGATGAGCGGGATTCCAAAACCCAAACTGCCGGGGACGGCGACTAGCGGCGCGGCTGCGGCTTGCGCTACCTGCACGCGCCCGGCGCCTTGTTCGTACACGACCTTGCCCAGGTCTTTTGCCGTGTTCATCAAATTGGCTTGAACCAGCGCGGGTGCCCAGGTCGGGTGAAGTTGCCGCAGCAGCGCGGCTGCGCCGGCGATGTGCGGCGTCGCCATGCTCGTTCCGCTCAAAGGACGATAACGCTCCGCGCTGCCCAACGGACCGGCGATGGGCACGGTCGAGGAGATCGAAACGCCGGGCGCGGCAATGTCCGGTTTGACGACGCTTTCCAAGCCGCGGACCGGTCCGCGCGAACTGAACCCGGCAAGTTGATCCTGCTTGTCCGATGCGGCGACCGTCAGCGCTTTGCGCGCGACGCCGGGAGAAGCGAGCGTTTCGAAATACGGTCCACTATTGCCTGCGGCGGCGACGACGACGATNNTCGCCGCCAAGACTCAGGTTGATCACGTGCGCCCCATCGTCCGTCGCCGGGTTGCCGTCGGGATCGGCGGCGCGCTCCAACGCGGCGATGACATCCGAATCTTTGCCGGTTCCCTCGGCATTCAACACTTTGTAGGCAAGCAATTTTGCGCCGGGCGCGACGCCGGTAATCACGCCGCTTGCCGCCACGATTCCGGCGACGTGCGTGCCGTGTCCGTGATCGTCCATCGGGTCAGTGTCTTGGTTGACGAAATCATAACCGCCGATGACTCGACAAGCCGGGCCAAAGCAACCGCCCAGATCGGGATGGGCATAGTCTACGCCGGTATCAATGATCGCCACGCGCACGCCCTGCCCGGTAACCGGCTTGCCGTTCGCGTCGGTCATCGCCCAAACCTGGGGCGCGCCAATCAGCGGCACGCTGTCGTGCAGCGTCGCGCGCACTTGATAATCGGGCAACACCGACTTGACCTGCGGATGGTTCTCCAGGCGTTTCCAATCCCGCATCTTGATCGCAAGCGCGACGCCGTCGAGCAAGTAGCCGTACTCGCGGTTGACGCGGTACGCAATACCCTGTTGGCGAATCTGCGCCAGGAATTGTTGCCGACGCGCTGCCAGAGCGCTGGCATATTGCCGCGCGGCGGCTGCCTCCGCAGACGACAACCGCCGCGGCGCGGCAAAGGAGCGCCGCAGGTACACCGCGAGCGGGTCGTCGCGCAATTGCGCGATCACGCGAACCTCGTCATCCGGTCCGGGGAGCACCGCTTGCTGATCGTCCAAAAATGCGACGGCGCTCGAACGCAACGGAGTATCCCAAAAACTCGATTGCGGTCGAGCGCCGGTTACATTCGCCGCGCTCGTCACGCCAGTCGTCGGCGCGCCGCGCATGGGCGCGGGAGTGGGCGAGGGGAGCGCGGCGGAGGCGGGGGGCGAAGCAGTGGGCGCGCTCAGCCAGAGCGCGGGCAACATCGCCGCGACGACGATCACCATGAGCAGGCGTGAGCGGTTGACGCGACCGCACCTGGGCATTACGCTGTCTCCCGCTGAAGACCGAGCGAGATGCTGTCAACGATGGGCAACGCATGACCAAGCTGCAAACCCAACGCAATCCATTCTTCCAGAACTTGCTGCAGTTGCTCGCGACATTCTTCCAGTGTTGGTGCGTTGGCATAGACGCCTTGCAAGCCCGGAATCTCCCCATAGAAGGTTCCGTCCTCAAGAATCTCGTACGTTGCGCGTCGCGGCGCCGCGTGAATGTACGCGGTCAGCATAGCTCTCTCCTTCTGTGCCGTATGTTACAACGAACGCACACTCGGGTCAAATGCCTATTACCCTCTCGCCGCCTCCAGCACCGCACGCACATTTTCCTCCGGCGTATCTGTTGGGATCACGCAGCCGGCTGCCAGAATGAACCCGCGCCCGTCGGTCTGTGCGATGGCGTCGCGCGCTTCTGCGATCACGTCGTCGCGCGGCTTGGCGGCGAGGGTGTCCCATTCGTTGATGCCACCGGCGAGGGCGCGCTGAGCGGAGCGCAGCGCAGTCGAAGTGCGCGCTTCCTTCAGCGACGGCGCGGTGCGGCGGTCGTGCCAGTTGATGATGTCAACCGGGTAGCGCGCGAGTTCATCGAAGAAAATGTCCAAGCCGTGAATGTGCAGGAAAATGAAATCCGCCTTTGCCGCGCGCAGCGCTTCCAGCGCCTGCACATCGTACGGCTCGCCGAACGCGCGATACTCGTCGAGCGTTAGGCGCGCGGAGGTTGCCATTTGCGTCGCAAAGAAAATCGCATCCGCGCCGGCGCGGAGACTTGCCACGGCAAAGCGTACGGTCGTCTGAGTGAGCGCGCGCAACGCGCGATGCAACACGTCCGGCTGCGCGCGCAGGTCGGCGTACAGGCGGTCGCCCGCCAGGTTGAGCGCGGTGTTGAGCGGCGAAAAGATCGTTTGCAGGATGTGCACGTCGCCGCCAAGTTGCGGGCGAATCAGCCGCAGCGCGGTGAGTTCGCGCGCAAACACCGGGTTCGTCGCGTCGAGCGGCGTGATCTTGTCCCAGTCCGCGAGCGCGTTTACCGGGCGCGTGATATAGTCGCGCGAGCCCTCGCGGAACTTGACCGAGCCGGTGTCGGGCGTCCGCAACCGCGCGCCGTACATCTCCGCCGGATAGCCGCCCGCCGGCGTGACCTTGACGAAATCGAAATCAAACTTGCGCTGAAACTCGACGACGCGCGCCGCGAGTTTTTCCGCGCTCTGATCGTCGTTGGGAAAATGCCGCCACAGCGTGACCGGCGTGTGGTCGAGTCCTGAGCTCGGCGAAGGGGCGCCGCGCAGCGCGGCGTGAATGCGTTCGCGATGGTTCATCTTCTATCTCCACAGTAATCTCCGTGACTTGGTTTTCCGCGATCCGAAAACCGCGCACCACTGCCTGTTCTGGATTCATCAGCGAAACGATCAGATAAATCGCGTCGGGATAGAACGCGCGCTGGATGTCCGTTTCCGACGGATACGCCGGCGACGCGGGATGCGAGTGATAGATCGCGGCGAGTTCCCAACCGCGCTTCTCGATTTCGCGCAGCGCGGCGAGCAGCGCGTGCGGCTCGGCGTTGTAGCGGACGCGCGGCGTCGGATCGTCGTTGGGCAGCGCGAAAATCTTGAGCGCGCGCCCACCTCTGCCGGCGATAATGCCGCAGGTTTCGTGCGGCGCGTCACGTTGCGCCTGGGCGATAAGTTGCGCGAGTTGCGCGCCTGTAAGTCTCATAGAACCTGCTGGATGACAAGGTGACAAGGTGACACGAAAAGTCACCGTGTCACCGTGTCACCTTGTCTGTTCGAAAGATAGACGACTTGCCCACCTACTACCGTGTGCTCCACGCGCGTCTCCAGAATCTCGCGCGGCGGAATCTCGAAGATGTCTTGCGACAGCACGAGCGCGTCGCCGCGGTCGCCCTCACGCAGCGGCGTGCCGATGTAGGCCCGCACCGCCTCTTCGACCGACAACTTTTCTTCGGGATACCATCCACCGCTTGGCTCGCCGTTCGCGCGCTCGCGCGTGACCGCCGCGTGGATGCCCACCCACGGATCGAGCGTCTCGACCGGGCAATCGCTGCCAAACGCGAGCGTCGCGCCAGCGTTCAACAGACTCTTGAACGCGTACGTGTACCGCCCCCGCGCGCCGAGCAGCGCATTCGTCATCTGATAATCGCTCGTGCAATGAATCGGCTGCATCGAGGCGATCACGTTCAGCGTAGCAAAGCGCGGCAGGTCGGCGGGATGCAAATGCTGCGCGTGTTCGATGCGCAGCGGCGCGGTCAATCCTTCGGCGCGCAGTTTGGCGTACACGTTCAGCACCTCGCGATTCGCGCGATCGCCGATCGCGTGCGTGCAGACCAGCATCCCCGCGCCGGCTGCCAACCGCGCGAGCCGTTCGATTTCTGCCGGCGGCGTGGTCGCAATGCCGCAATTGGCCGGGTGTCCCTCGAAGGGNNGCCAGCGCGTGTTCCAAATTGTGCGCTGGCAGCGTATGTGTCACGCGCAGCGTCAGTTTGTCTTGCGCGCGCAGATGCTGGAACAGCCGCAACGCGTCCGCGCCTTCGACGTTGTGGATACCGGTCAAGCCGAGTTTGTGCGCGGTCTGAATCGCGTTCAGCAAAACATCGTCAGAGAGATTGGCAGCGTCAAAGCCGCGTTTGTCCTCCGGCAACAAATCCAGCGCATTCTCGCGCAGGATGCCGGTCGGCTCGCCCGACGCGTCGCGATCAATCACGCCGCCGGCGGGGTTGGGTGTGTCGCGCGTGAGATTTGCCGCGCGCAGCGCCGCCGTATTGAGCCAAGCCGAGTGTCCGTCCTTACGGTTGAGGACGACTGGATTGTTCGGCGCAACCGCATCCAGCGGCGCTTTGGTGGGAAACACCGGCGCGACCCAGTCTTGATGATTCCAGCCCATCCCGAAAATCCATTCGCCCGGTTGCGCGGTCCGCACGCGCGCGGCGACCCGCGCGACCGCTTCTGCGAGCGCGCGCGCGCCGTCGAGGTTCACGCGCGCCAGACTCGCGGCGTACGCGGTGAAATGGATGTGGTGATCCACCAAGCCGGGGACGACCGCGCGCCCGCGCAGATCAATCACTTGCGTCTGCGCGTCCCGCGCCGACAGCGCCACGTCGTCAAACGCGACGACGCGCCCGTGGGTGAACGCAATTGCGCTCGCGCGCGGGCGCGCGGGATTCAGCGTATAGATTTTGCCGTTGGCGAGAAGTAAAGCGGACATTGTTCGATGGTGTGCTGCCGGCTAGAATGTAAAACGTGAAACGTAAAGGGCTTACGTTTTACGTTTCACGTTTTATGCTTCACAGCGATTGGCCAAGTCGAGCAGATCGTCTATGCCCCCTCAAACTGAATCATCGAAAAAACATCATACCCCTTGAGTTTATCCCTGCCATGCAAGTCCACGAGTTCGATGAGGAATGCGATGCCCACGACCTGGCCGCCCAGTCTTTCGACCAGTTCGACGGCGGCTTTGGCTGAACCGCCGGTCGCCAGCAAGTCGTCCACGATCAGTACTTTGGCGTCACGCGCGATCGCGTCCTTGTGCATCTCGAGCGTGTTCGTGCCGTACTCGAGCGAGTAGGTCGCACTGATTTTCTCCGCCGGCAACTTGCTCGGTTTGCGAATCGGAACAAAGCCCGCGCCGAGTTCGTACGCCAACGGCGATCCGAAAATCCAGCCCCGCGCTTCGATCGCCGCGACGACCTCAATGTCGGCGTCAATGTAGCGCTCAACCATCGTGTCAATCGTCTCTTGCAGCGCTTCGCCGTCGCGAATGAGCGTGGTGATGTCGCGAAACAAAATGCCTTTGATCGGAAAATCGGGGATGCTGCGGACCAGCCGAGCCAGCTCCATGGGGAACCTCCTGTGGGATCGCGGAAATTTGGGAGGGCTGAACTCCGGTCAAATTCTATGCAAAAGGTAAAAAAATGCAAATCCCGACGGCTTGTGATATAATAGCAACACAGGTATACGCATGCCGAGTTCTCTGCCCAACCTTGCAAAGGTTCAGGGCGCGCCGCGGCAGAGGCGTTGGGCTGCATGGGTCGCGCGCTGGATCGCCGGACTGGTCGGCGCGAGCCTGATCGCGTGCGCGGCGTCTGCGCCGGTGCCCCTGTCTACGCCGACAGCGTCCCCCAGCGCCGCGGCTTTACCAACGCTCAGCGCGCGCGCGACCACGACGCGCGTCTCGCCGACGCGCGCGCCGATCACTACGACCCGCGCGCTCACGCTGACGGTGTGGACGACCGAAGACCTGGCTGCCAGCGCGTCGCCCGCCGGTCGGGTTCTATCTAGTCAATCGGACGCGTTTACGGCGGCGAACCCGAACCTGCGGGTCCAAGTCGTTTTGAAGAAGCCGTCCGGCAAAGGCGGCTTGCTCGATTTTCTGCTGACGACGCACGCGGTCGTTCCAGCGCTGCTACCTGATCTCATCACCCTCGACCTAACCGAGGTGCCGCTGGCGGGCGACGTCGGCGCGCTGCAACCGCTCAATGGCTGGCTGCCGGCTGAACTCAACGACGATTTCTTTCCTTTCGCCGCCCAAGCCGCGCATTACCAAAACCAATGGCTGGCGGTTCCGTTCAGCGCCGACGTCCAGCACCTCGTTTACAACAAGACCGCGCTCAAGAAACCGCCGCAGACCTGGGACGATTTTCTCAAGCAAAAAACGCCGCTGCTCTTGCCGCTCGGCGGAGACGACGCGTTCTTGGCGCAGTACGTCGCCCTTGCGCCGTTGAGCACCGCCGCGCCGCTCGATTGGACGACGACCACGCTCGTCTTGAACTTTTTCAAACGCGCGCACGACCTCGGTCTGCTGAACGACGCCGGCCTCAACCTGAAAAACGCCGACGCCGCCTGGGCGCCCTTTGCCGCGGCCCAAGTCGCGATGGCGCAGGTCGCTGCGTCGCGTTATCTCGCCGAACGCGCGCGCTTGCCGAACGCGTTGTACGCGCCCCTCCCGACGCGCGACGGCAAAACCGCAACGCTGGCAAGCGGCTGGGCGTTTGCCATTACGACGACCGATCCGACGCGGCAAGCCGCCGCGGCGCGGTTCGTGCAGTGGCTTGCGCAGGGAGAACACTTGGCGCCCTGGCTGCGCGCGGCGCATCGTTTGCCCGCGACGCGTTCCGCGCTGCCGCTGACGATTGACCCGCCCGAGTATGCGGCTTTTCTGCGCGACGAACTGGAACACGCGACGTACGCGTCGGGCGCCGCGTATTCCGCCAAAGCGTCGGACGCGTGGCGCGCCGGCATTGCCAACGTGTGGAAGGGCCAAGCCACGCCGGAAGACGCCGCCCGCGCGATCGTCGCGGCGAGCAAGTGAAGTATGCTTTCAAGCGCAAGAGCAAGCGGGGCAAGGCAGGAGCCATAGCCACATTGGAGGAGGATTTGATCAATGCTAGGGATAGATACGATTCAGCAGTATGTTCAGAAATTGCCGCGCCCACTTCAGGCAGAAGTGCTTGATTTCGTCGAATACCTTCTGGCAAAAATCGAACGCGAGGCGGCGCAACAAGACGAGACGGACTGGTCGGTCTTGTCGCTCGCGTTTGCCATGCGCGGAATGGAGCGCGAGGATGTCCCTCTCTATACCACTGCTGATTTGAAGGTGGTGTTCTCGTGAAACGAGCAGGTCAGATCGTTCTCTTCAAATTTCCACAGGCTGACCTCGCGCAGGGAAAACTTCGCCCCGCTTTGCTCTTGGGCAAATTGCCAAGTCAGTTCGACGATTGGTTGATCTGCATGATTTCATCTCAACTCCACCACTATGTCGAAGGTTTTGATGAAATCATCAAGCCAGATGATACTGATTTTGGCAAGTCTGGTCTAAAAGTCGCTAGCGTCATTCGGATTGGACGGCTTGCAGTAGTGGGCGGAGAGACTATGCTTGGCGCGATAGGTGAAATTGACGCGAAAAGATTGGACGATATCAAGACACGCCTTGCCCGGTGGCTTGCAGAATCTGACAAATGAATGCAAACTTGGAGAAGACGGCTTGCCTGTGCCTGAAGAGCACTTCGCTTTGGGGGTAGCCGTATGAGCAAGTTGCCAGGAGGTAGAGCCAGTAATGTTTGAGACCTCGCTCCGCACGGACGGTCAACGCCGTCTGGCGGAGGTTGGGTCCGCAGATCTGTTGATCGGCATCCCCAGTTACAAAAACGAACAGACCATCGCGCACGTGCTCGAGGCGGCTGCCCACGGCGCGGAGACCCACTATCCGAATTTGCGCTCAGCCCTGGCCGTGGTTGACGGCGGCTCGTCGGACGAGACGGTGCGGATCGCGCTGAACCTTGCGTTGCCGCCCGCCATTCGCCGCGTCGTGACGACGTATCAGGGCATTCAAGGCAAGGGCAGCGCCGTGCGCGCGATTTTCGAAATCGCGCGCGCCGTCGGCGCTAAAGCGTGCGTCGTGTTCGAAGCCGATCTCGCCAGTCTGACACGCGACTGGGTCCAGCGCCTCGCCGCGCCGATCCTGAGCCGCGAGTACGACTGCGCGATCCCGATCTACGCGCGTCCGCTGGTCGAAGGCGCGGTCAACGACATTCTGGCGTACCCGCTCACGCGCCTGCTGTACGGCGTGGACGTGCGCGAGCCGATGGCGGGCGACCTGGCAGTCTCCGGCGAACTCGCCGCGAAATTGCACGACCGCGACGTCTGGGAGACCGACGTCGCGCGCCATGGGATTGACGTCTGGATCACGACCGTCGCGATCAATGAGAATCTGCGCATGTGCCAGGTGCCGCTCACCCCCAAAATCGAAAACAAGCGCGAAGCCGCCGTTGCCATTGACCCCGGGTTCGTGCAGTCGGTGGGCACGCTGTTCCGCATGATGGAGATCTATCGCCGCCGCTGGTCCGAGACGCGCCCGCTGCGCGCGGTTTCCTGCTGCGGCGAGAATCCGCTGTTGGAGAATCAGCGCTTGACCGGCGCAATCACCATAGACATGCTGAACGATGCGTTCCACTCTGGCGCGCGGCGTTGTCGCCGCTTGTGGCGCAGCACGCTCGCGCCCATGAACTTTCAAGCCATAGACGATCTGGTGGACAAGCCGCGCGGCGCGACGCGTTTTGAAGGCGACTTGTGGGCGCGCGCGGTTTTCGATTTCGCCGTCGTGTACAACAAGGGCGAAAACGATCCGGACAAAGTCGCGGCGGCGCTGCTCCCGTTGTACTATGCGCGCATCGCGACGATTCTGCGCGAGACCAATGCCAGACTGGACGCGGTCGAACAGGTGGTGCAGGCGCAGGCGCAGACCTTTGTGGAACAGAAACCCTATCTGCTTCATCGCTGGCAGACGTACGTGCCGTGGGCGGTGGATGGGGTGCGCTGAAGGATAAAGTTGGAAGGTAGAAGGATGAAGGCAAAATTCAAAATTCAAAATTCAAAAATGATTCTCGTCGCGCTTGTGCTTGCCATCGCCGCGTGGGGGTGGTGGATCACGCCGGCGCGCGCCCAGGGACCGAACATTGACGACGAGGTGAATCGCATCGCCAAAGGGTTGTACTGTCCCGTCTGCCCCAATACGCCGCTCGACGTGTGCGGCACGCAGGCGTGCATTGATTGGCGCGCGGATATCAAGACCATGGTGCAGCAGGGCAAAACCGAGCAGGAAATCCGAGACTATTTTGTCGCGCGCTTTGGTCCCCAGGTGCTCGGCGCGCCGCCGCCGGAGGGCTTTAACTGGCTGGCGTACATCCTGCCCGCCGTCGGCATCCTACTGGGCGCGGCGATCGCGTGGTTCACCGTGCGGGCGTGGCTCGTCCGACGCGCGGAGGGCGCCGCGCCGCCCGACGCGCCGGCGATTTCCAAAGAGTACGCCGAGCGCATCGAAAAGGATTTGAAGGAGTTGTAGCCGTGCCGCGTTGGATCCAGGCATTGATTTTCGTGATTGTCATTGCGACCATCGTTCTCTTCGCGCTTGGCTTGCGCGCGCGCGGCGAACAGCAACTGTCGGCCGGACCCGCGCCGGATTTCAAGATTACCTCGTTTGAGGGGCAGACGCTGCAACTCTCGGCGCTGCGCGGTCGGGTCGTCGTCATCAACTTCTGGGCGTCGTGGTGCCCGCCCTGTCGCGACGAAGCGCCGTTCCTCGAGAAGATGTGGCGGCAGTACAAAGATCGCGGCGTGGTGTTCATCGGCGTAGATTACGTGGATACGGAATCGGCAGCCAAGGCGTACATCAAAGAGTTCAGCATCACGTACTTTAACGGACCCGACATCGGCAGCGAGATTTATCAGCGCTTTCGCGCCAAGGGCGTGCCGGAGACGTACTTTGTCGGCAAGGACGGGAACCTCGCCGGCAACTCGCTCGGACCCATCACGCGCGACAGCGGGTTCATGACGGAGACGCAGTTCAAGAATAAGTTGGATGAGTTGTTGGCAAAGTAGCATAGACCTTCCCGGTTTCCGAAACCGGGAAGGTCTTGTCGCAAGCCATTGACTTGGCTGGTTTTTTCTGGTAAACTAGCCATCGAGAGTTCAACTTCAAAGGCGAGGACTGCCTTGAAGCGCGTGTGCGCGCGCTCGGGCTTTCTATTGGGCGTATCTGCCAAGCATCCAGCCGCGCGATTCTGTGCGCGGCACATTCGACGCACGCTGGTTTGACCCGGCTGGCGCATTCGTTCAGGGAGGAACGTATGAAAAATTGGCGACCCCTTATCGTCGCGCTGTCCCTCATGCTCGTCTGCCTCGTTCTGATTGTAGGTCTTGGCTTGCGATCATCCGCCGCCGCGCCGTCCACGGTCGAATCAATGCCGGGACGAGTGCCGATTGTCGTGGTCATCGGCCCAGAGAGAGGGCTATACCGGCTTCCGCCGCCGCCCCAATTCTCGCCGCGGCGCCCTGCGACTGCGATCTTTACGATAGAGTATGTTCCCGCCGGGTCAACCAATGCGCTCGGCGACAGCTGCCTGGACTGGCCCGCTGGCTCCCAGAGCGCTTTAAGCTACGCCGCCAACGTGTGGGGCGCATTGCTCAACTCAACCGTCCCAATCAAGATTGCCGCCTGTTGGACGAGTCTGTCTCCGGGTGTCCTGGGTCACGCCGCGACCGACAATTTCTATCGTAACTTTACTGGCGCGCCGCAAACCAACACCTGGTACCCGGTATCGCTGGCAAATGCGCTCTCTGGGACCGATCAGAATGGCGGGACGGCTGAGATGCACATTGCGTACAGCGGCAATGGCGTCAGTTGGTACTTTGGCACCGACGGCAGCACGCCGGGGGGACAGATTGACTTTGTCAGTGTCGTGCTGCATGAAATCGCCCATGGACTGGGATTCGCCGGCACCATGTCGTATTCCGGCGGTGTGGGAAGCTGGGGAGGGGGCACCGCTTATCCCAGCATCTACGATCGTTTCGCGGAGAATGGTTCGGGCCAAAGTCTGATCAACACCGCGCTCTTTCCCAATCCCTCTGCGGCGCTGGGAACGCAACTGACGAGCGACAACGTCTACTTTGACGGTGCGAACGCGAATGCGGCGAATGGCGGCACCCGACCCAAACTATATGCTCCCGCCACCTGGGCGCCAGGTTCCAGCTACGCGCATCTCGACTACACCACCTTCGCCGGCACGATTAATCGGCTGATGGTCTACGCCATCTCCGCCGGCCAGTCCATCCACGATCCCGGTCCGGTAACGAATGGCATCTTCAAAGACGAGGGCTGGACGATGGGAACGCCGGGCACACCAACACCNNCAACCGCGACGCCAACCGCGACGCCGACGACGCCGTCAGGTCCGACACCGGGCTATTGGAAAACATCCACTGGCTCACACGAATTCTATGTTACCCCGGACCAGGCGAATGTGAGGAACCACGCGGTAAACATCCTCATTAACGGCGGACCGTGTAATGGGCAAGTCTGGAAAGTGACCCGAATCACACCGGCAGCCATCGTCAGTAACCAGTACTCCTTTAGCGGGACTTTTTACGCCAATGGCACTTTCAACTCAACCACCACCGCTTCCGTCACAGACGGGCTTAACAGTCATCCTGTCGCGTCATGCGGAAACATCACCGGCGGGCCGTGGCCCAGAGACTACGCCTGGGCTAACAGCAGCCAACCCATCCTGCCAGCCACGTTTGTTGGTCCCGTAACTGCCGAGTCCTCGCAGAACGCTGTCGGCTACGAAATCGTCCGCATAGAGCAACCTTGACCAGTTGAAAAAGACCAGGTTTCCTGTGAGAAACCTGGTCTCTTTCTATCCGCGCGGATGTGGGTTGGCGAGTGGGCATCGGCTGACCGCGCCCCACGACGTTCCCGGGTCAGCGACTACCTCACTGTCCGAATCTGCCCATCAATTGCCCCTGCGCCAGAATGTTGCCTGCCATTGCCGCCTCGACCTGCGCCTTGGTCGCCCCTTCGCCGAGCATCAGGGTGATAGCCAGCGCGTAGATCTTAAAGTAATAGCGATGGGGCGGGTCGCCCGGCGGCGGGCAGGGTCCTCCATACCCCATCGCGCCAAAATCGTTCAGCCCCCGCGCGGCGCCCGGCGGAACGTTCGCGTTCGCCGTTAGACTGGTCGTGCTGGAGGGTATGTTGAATAGGACCCAGTGGACAAACGTGCCTCCCGGCGCATCCGGGTCATCCATGATGAGCGCGAAACTCTGTGTGCCGGATGCCGATGTCCAGGCGAGCGGCGGCGACCAGTTGAAACTGCTCTTACAGGTGTGCAGGTCGGGTATAGTGCCTCCCTCTGTAAAGGCAGTACTGGTAACGGTGAGCGTTCCCGGCGGACCCAGGTTCTTTAGCACGAGCGGCAAATACATCTTCGACGGTTGCCCCTCCGCCAATAGAGTTGCCGGGTGGACGCTTGGACCCATCAGCAAGATCACACAGACGATCACGCTGCCAAGCGCGATGAAAGCCTCAAGCGATCTGTTCATGCTGTCCTCCTTTCAGTCACCCCCTGTGGTTTTCTGAACACGTTTCGATAGTCTCACTTGCGCCGACGCCAAGTGTGTCGCAGCACGAGGGCGAACAGCGCAACCGCCGTCACTCCAAACAACCCCACGCCGATTTTGAACAGCGGCGGATCGTACACCAAGCGAACGCGCTGCGCGCCGGCTGGCACTGCGATCGCGCGGAAAACATAGTCCGCGCGCAGGACGGAAACCTCACCCTCATCCCCCGTTGCCCCCTTCCCCCTCTCCTGACGAACTTCGCCAGGAGAGGGGAGAGGG
>DHFK01000045.1 GCA_002400365.1 Anaerolineales bacterium UBA4826
ACGGTCAATACCCGCATCTCACGCAGAACCGGCACTTTCGCTACTCTAGCGCGGAAGCGGTGCGAATCTATCCGCTGATCCCTGCCAGCGCGGCGACGTTGTTGGATCGCGCCGGCTACCACGTTTTGTTTCTCGACGGCATCAATCGCCGGCTGACGCTGCCAGAGTATGAGGCGCAACTTGCGGCGTTCAATCCCGACGTGATGATGATCGAAACGAAAGCGCCGATCATCCGGCGACATTGGGAATACATCGAGCGCATCAAGCAGACGAGCGATGCGCGCGTGGTGCTCGTCGGCGATCACGTCACGTATTTTCCCGAAGAATCGCTGCGCGCGAGCCGCGCGGACGCGGTGATTGCCGGCGGGGATTACGACATCGCCCTGCTCAAACTCGTCAAACACTGGCAAGCGCCGGCGAACGCGCCGCTGCCGCGCGGCGTGTACGCGCGCGGCGCTGCGCCCGGCGAGATTCTCAACCGCGGCGCGTTTGAACTGGCGGATGATCTCGACGCGCTGCCGTTCATTGACCGCGATCTGACGGGGTGGAAGAACTATGGCGAAGCGTACCTCCAACAGCCCTGCACCTATCTGCTCAGCGGTCGCGGTTGCGGAATGCCGAACGGTCACGTCAGCACGTGCACTTTTTGCATCTGGCAACACTCGCTTTGGAAGCGCACCGCGCGGCTGCGCTCGCCGGCGAACGTCGTCGCCGAAATCGAGGAGGTGTACCGGCGGTACGGCGTGCGCGAAGTCTTTGACGACAACGAAGCCGGGGGAATCTGGAACGCCGAGTGGGTTGAAGGGTTTCGGGACGAGATGAACCGGGCGCGTTTGGTCGGCAAAGTGGTCGTCTCCGCGAACGCGCGCGCCAACTCGTTGACGCCGCAAGTATGCGCCAACCTGCGCGCCGCGGGCGTGCGCCTGCTCAAAGTCGGCTTGGAATCCGGCAACGACGCGACGTTGCGCCGGCTCAGCAAAGGTCAAACCGTGGCGGAGGTAGTCGCCGGGATCAAATGCGCCAAAGACGCCGGGCTGCGGCTGCACATCACGAACATGGTCGGCTATCCGTGGGAGACCGAGCAAGACGCCGCGCGCACGTACGCCGTCGCGCGCGAGTTGCTGCTGTACAAGGCGCGCGCGGGCGATTCGCTCCAGGCGAGCGTCGTCATCCCGTATCCCGGCACGCCGCTGTTCAACGATGCCGTGAAAAACAAGTGGCTCGCCCACGCGCCGGACGATTACCCGCAATTCGACATGTCGCACCCCGTGATGAAAACGCCGATTGACACTGGCGCTTGGGCGAACCGGCTCTGGCGTTTGCACACCGAACCCTCCTTCATCCTGCGGAGCGCGTTGACGATTCGCTCTTGGTTCGACGTGAAATTGCTCTTCGGCGGAGTGATCTCGCTGATCGGACATCTGCGCGACTATCAACCGCAGCGCGCAGTAGGACAAGTTTCCAAACTTGTCCTACCCTGGACGATGCGGTTGATGCCGCTGGTGGGGTTGCTTCTTTTCATTTTCTTTGTCACGCGCGTGAACGTCGCGCAAACCGCCGGCATCTTCGCGCGCGCCGACGCGCGCTGGATTGCGCTGGGCGTTGCGCTGGTCGTGGTCGAAGTCGCGTTCAAAGCGATGCGGTTCCGCGCGCTCGCCCAACCGATCGCGCGATGCTCCTTCACGACGAGCGTCTGGGTGTATCTGCTCGGGCAGCCGTTCGCCGCGATCACGCCGGGACAGTTGGGCGATTTCGTCAAGTACGTTCCGCTGGAGCAGCGCGCCGGCATTTCGATTGGCGCAGGGCTAGGCGTGGGCGTGATGGAGCGCGCGCTCGACGTGACCGCGCTTCTGCTCGTCGGCGCGCCGGGGTTTTTTCTCGCGCTGCGCTGGCGCGACATCTTGCCGGCGGCGAGCGCGGTCCCGGCGATCCTGGTTGCGCTCCTCGCGCTCGTCGTGGCGATTGCCGCGCGCGCGGCGTGGACGCGGCTCGCGCGGCGCGGCGTAGATTTCGCGCTTGCGCTGTACAATGCCAAACTCGCTCGCGCGAACCAAGCGACCGAACCGCTGGTCCATGCGCTCACTCGCATTGCAAAAGGGCAAACCCTGGTCAGCGCGGCGGTGCTCTCGCTCGCAGCGTGGTGGGTGATCGCCGCGCGCGCCGCCGCGTACGGCGCGGCGTTGGGATTGTCTATCCACCCGCTGTACTATTTCGCGTTGATTCCGACCGGCATCGTCATCGAATTGCTGCCGATTTCGTTCATGGGCATCGGCGTGCGCGAGTATTCGCTCTGGTTCTTGTTTGCGCCGTTGGGCGCGAGTCTGGAAAGCATCCTGGCTTTATCGCTGCTGCATTTTGTGTTGGGTCCGCTTCCCACCGCGCTCGTCGGCGCGGGACTGGTGGCGCGGGTGGGGCGGCGGTAGGGAGGACTGTGCAAGTCTTTGTCACTGGGGCAACCGGCTTCTTGGGAAGTCATCTAACCGAACTGCTCGTAGCCGAGGGGCATCGCGTCCGCGCGCTCGCGCAGCGCAACAGCCGCACCGACTGGCTCGAACGGTTGGGCGTGCAGTTTGTCCATGGCGATCTGGCGGACCAGGACATTCTGCGCGATGGCGTCAAAGGGTGCGAGATCGTTTTTCACTGCGCGGCGATTCAGGGGCGCTGGGGCGCGCGCGCGTCGTACATCGAAGCGAACACGACGGGAACGCGCAATCTGCTGGACGCGAGCGTGGCGGCGGGCGTCCGACGTTTTGTGCATACGAGCACCGTCGGCGTGCTCGGCGAAGACAATTTGCTGGACGCCGATGAATCCACGCCGTACGCGCCGATGAATCCGTACCAGGAATCCAAAGTCATCGCCGAAAAACTCGCGCTCTCCTACCAGGCGTCCGATCAACTAGAGGTTGCCATCGTGCGTCCCGGTTGGATGCACGGCGAACGCGACGGACAAAGCATCGGACGATTGGTCGCCGCGCTGCAATCAGGGCGGATCGCCTTGATTGATGGTGGGCGCGCGATCGGCTCGTTTACGTACGTGGGGCACACCGCGCGCGCGCTGTACCTCGCCAGCGCGCGGGCGGAAGCCATCGGGCAAATCTATCACATTACAAACGGCGCACGAACCACGAACAAGGAGTTTTTCGATACGCTGGCGGATTTGCTCGGCGCGCCGCTGCCGCGATGGAGTATTCCTTATCCGATCGCGTACACCGCTGGTATCGCGATGGAAAGCGCTGCGCTCGCGTTACGCACGAGCGAGCCGCCGCTGCTCACGCGCTTTCGGGTCAAATCGTTTGGGCGACATCACCACTTTGGCATCGCCAAAGCGAGGCGACAGTTGGGCTATGCGCCAGAGGTGAATCTGCGGGAGGGCTTGCGCCGCGCGGTCGAGTGGTGGAAGACCAATGCCTGATACGTTGCCGACGATCAGCGTCATCATTCCGGTGCTGGAAGAACGCTCTGCCGCGCCAGTGCTCGAATCGTTGCGCGTGGTGGACTATCCGAGCGAGAACCTGGAAATCATCGTCGCGCGCGGCAAGCAACCGTCGCGTCAACGCAACCTGGCAGTCGGGATAGCCGACGGCGAGTTACTTTATTTTCTCGACAACGATTCCATCGTCGCGCCAGGTCTGTTTCTCCGCGCTGTCGCTACGCTGCGCGCGCATCACGCCGATGTGGTCGGCGGACCGAGCGCGACGCCGCGGAACGACACCCTGCTCCAGCGCTGTTTCGGCTATGCGTTTGCCTCGCCCTTTGGCACGCTCGGTTCGCGCCGCCGCTATCGTTCCATCGGGGATGTCAAAGAGGCAACCGAGACCGACCTGATTATGTGCAATCTCTGCATGTATCGCCGCGTCTTTGAGCAAGCCACTGGCTTGGACGAGCGTCTTTATCCGAATGAGGAAAACGAATTCCTCAACCGCTTGACCCGGCAGGGCGTGCAACTCGTCTACGATCCGCAAGCAATCGTCTATCGCAGTCAGAGCAAAACGTGGGCCAAGTTCGCGCGGCAAGTTTATCAGTACGGGCGAGGGCGCATTGACCACTTTTTTGTTGCCCCCCGATTCTTCAACCCGATCTTTTTGATTCCGCTCGCGTTCTTGGTCTATCTACTGACGTTACCTCTTCTGGTCTTCTACAATCCCATGACGATCCTGCCGCTCGTCGCATACGCCGCGCTAGTCTTGGCGGCAAGCGCGACCGCGAGCGACCGCGAACATGCGCTCGCCGCCTTTCTTTTGCGGTTGGGGATCTTTCCCCTGATGCACCTTGCCTACGCGCTGGGGACGGCGCAGAAACTCGCCGAGAATCTACTCGCCGGCATGCGATTGCCGGTCATGCCGATCCACACGACAAAAATCAAGACGTTCAGCAGCACGAGTTGGACTATGGACGAGCGAGCCGCGCCCGTTGACCGCCCGCTGGTCGCCGGGTGGCGATAGCCAAGACACCAGGTTTCTCCAAGCAACCAGGTGTGTTCGAGCGCGTCGAGGTGAGGGTGGCGTTTGCATTTATCCGCGCCTCGCGTATACTGTGGCTATGAATCTTTCCGATCCCAACCGAGTTGCGTCCGCCCACAAATCCGGCTTCGTCGCCGTGGTCGGCAAGCCGAACGTGGGCAAGTCCACGCTGGTCAACGCCTACGTTGGCGCAAAGGTGGCGATCGTCTCCTCCAAACCGCAGACGACGCGCCGCGTGATTCGCGGTATCCTCACGCGTCCCGACGCGCAAGTCGTGTTCGTGGACACGCCCGGCATCCACAAGCCGCAACACCGGCTCGGCAAAGCGATGGTCGACGCGGCGGCGGCCGTGTTAAGCGAAGTGGATGTCGTCGTCTTTATGGTGGATGGCGCGCGTCTGCCGGACGAAGACGATACGCGGATCGGTCAACTCCTCGACCAGAGATGTCACGCGCCCGTGTTGCTCGCGCTCAACAAGATGGACCGACTCAAGCCAGCCGACGTGCAAACGGTCACGGCAGCGCACTGGGCAATCGTCCAGCACGCCGACTGGATGCGTATCTGCGCGACACGCGGCGACAACCTCGACAAACTGCTCGACCAAATCCTCGCGCGCCTGCCCATAGGTCCCGAGTTGTACCCCGCCGACCAGGTGACTGATCAGACCCTGCAAGCGATTGCGGCAGAGTTGATCCGCGAGCAAGTCCTGCTCCAAACGCGGCAAGAGATTCCCCACGCGGTCGCGGTCGCGATCGAGGAATGGGAGGCTCGTCGCGCGGACTTGACGCGCATCGCCGCGACGATCTACGTCGAGCGCGATTCGCAAAAGGGCATCGTCATCGGCGCGGGCGGCGCGCGGCTCAAGCAAATCGGGCAGGGCGCGCGCACACAGATCGAGCAATGGATCGGCCATCAAGTGTACTTGGAGTTGTGGGTCAAGGTGCGGGACAAGTGGCGCGAGCGCGAGAACAGTTTGCGCGAATTGGGCCTGACGCAGACATAGGGCGAGGCGAAAATGAACTCACGCTTGCTTTCGATCATTCGCAAGGAATTCATCCATATCCTCCGCGACCCGCGCACGCTGGCGATCATGTTCATCATTCCGATCGTCGAGTTGTTTCTGCTGGGCTATGCGGTGACGACCGACATTCGCCACTTGAACACCGTCGTCTTCGACGCGGATCGCACGCCGCAAAGCCGTCAACTCGTCGAAGCGTACCGCGCGTCCGACTATTTCGCGATTGCGCGTTACGCGCAAAGCGAAGATGAAATCGCCGTCCTGCTCGACAGCGGCGCGATCCGCGCGGGCATTATTATTCCGGCGGGCTATGGCGACAACCTGGCGCGCGGCGCCGTCGCTCAAGTCGCGGTGTTGATTGACGGATCGGACCCCACCGTCGCGTCCACCGCTTTCGCCGCGTCGCAATCCGTCGGCCAGGCGCAGAGCATCAAGATCGTCACCCAGCGTTTGGGCGTGGACGTGACCCGGCTCGGTGGGATCGAGATTCGCCCGCGCGTGTGGTACAATCCAGAGTTGCGCTCGGCGAACTATATGGTCCCCGCCGTCATCGGCATCATTCTGCAATTCTTGACGACACTCTTTACCGCGCTCACGATCGTGCGCGAACGCGAGCAGGGCACGATCGAACAACTCGTCGTCACGCCGATCAAATCCTGGGAACTCGTCGTCGGCAAAGTGGTTCCATACATCGCGATCGCGTTTTTCGATTTGCTCGAAGTGTTGGTGTTGGGCACGTTCTGGTTCGGCGTGCCGATTCGGGGTAGTATCCCGCTTTTGTTGGGCTTGTCCGTTCTCTTTTTGCTGGCGTCGCTCGGCATGGGCTTGTTTGTTTCCTCCGTCGCGCGCAGTCAACTCGAGGCAATGTTCCTCGCGTTTCTCACGATGCTGCCGAGCATTTTCATCGGCGGATTCCTTTTCCCGTTGGAAGCCATGCCGGGCTGGCTGCAAGCGATCAGTTACTTGGTGCCGCTGCGGTACCTGCTCGTGATCATTCGCGGCATCATGTTGAAAGGCGTAGGGCTGGGCGCGTTTGGCGATCAAGTCCTCGCGCTCTTGATTCTCGGCCCGTTCATCATGTTTGGGGCGTCGCGGCGCTTTAGGAAATCGCTCGAATGATTTCACTCCAGGGTGTCACGAAAAGATTCGCGGCGATCACCGCCATTCGCGATCTCTCGTTCACGGTCCAAGCCGGCCAAGTCTTTGGCTTGATCGGCCCCGACGGCGCGGGCAAGACGACGACGCTGCGCGTGACCTCGACCGCGATGAATCCGACGGCAGGACGCGTCACGGTTGGCGACATTGACACGGTGCGCGCGCCAGAAGCGGTCAAGCAACTGATCGGCTATATGCCGCAACGGTTCGCGCTCTATCCCGATTTGACGGTCGTCGAGAACCTGAATTTCTTCGCCGATATTTTCGGCTCGCCGCGCGCGCAACGCGCTGAACTGATCGCGCGTCTCCTGGGCTTTGCGCGCCTGACCGAATTTCAAACGCGGCTCGCGCGCAATCTGTCGGGCGGGATGCAAAAGAAACTCGCGCTCGCGGCGACCTTGATGCACCGCCCGCGCGTGCTCCTGCTCGACGAGCCGACGACGGGGGTTGACCCGGTGAGCCGCCGCGAGTTTTGGGACCTGCTCACCGAAATCCATTTGCAGGGCGTGACCATTATCATCACCACGCCCTACCTCGACGAAGCGGAGCGCTGCACGCGCGTCGGCTTGATGTACCGCGGCGAATTGGTCGCGTGCGACGAGCCGCGCACGTTGCGCGATGGACTTGGCGCGACGGTGTTGGAAGCGCAATCGGCCCAAGCCCTTCAAGCGCGCCATGCCGTCGAAAAAAGCGAGGGCGTGCTGACCGTCTCCACACACGGAGACGTGCTGCGGCTGCTCGTTGATCGCGCGGAACGCGCCGCCGCGCTGCAAGCCGTGTGGCAAGCGAATGGCATTACGGTTGGCAATGTGCGCGTGGTACGCGCGCGCCTCGAAGATGCGTTTGTGTTGATGCTGACGCGCCATGACAAGACGTAATGCGTAAAACGTAATTCGCAAATCCTAATTCGCAAATTGTCTATGAACGCGATTGCTCTTTCTACCGAACACATCAGCAAACATTTCGATCACTTTGTCGCGGTTGACCACGTTTCGTTCTCCGTGCGGCGCGGCGAGATTTACGGCTTGCTCGGACCCAACGGCGCGGGCAAGACGACCACGATTCGCATGTTGCTGGGCTTGCTCACGCCGACGTCGGGCAAGGGCGCGGTGCTGGGATTCGACATCGTCAAGCAAGCCGAGGCGATTCGCCAGCGCGTTGGCTACGTGTCGCAGAAATTCAGTCTCTATCCCGATCTCACCGTCGCCGAGAATTTCAATTTCTACGGCGGCGTGTACGGTGTGTCACGCGCGGCGCTTGCGGAACGCCGCGCAGATATTTTCCGAACGATTGGCTTGAGCGGTCAGGACCAGGAACGCGTGTCGGCTCTTGCGGGCGGCTCGCGCCAACGGCTTGCGCTGGCATGCGCGCTCGCGCACGAACCCGAATTGCTCTTTCTCGACGAACCGACCGCCGGCGTGGACCCGATTTCTCGCCGCGGACTGTGGGACTTGCTTTACGCTTTGGCAGCGCGCGGCGCGAGCGTTCTCGTGACGACGCACTATATGGACGAGGCGGAGAACTGTCATCGCCTAGCGTTCATCTATCGGGGCCGGCTGGTCGCGGAAGGCACGCCGCAGGAAATGAAAACGCAGCAGATGGTCGCGCAAGTCGTCGAGATAGATTGCGAACCGCTCGATGCTGCGCTGACCGTGCTGCGCGCAGCGCGGTGGTTCGACGAGGTGGCGCTCTACGGCGCGCTCATTCACGCCATCGGGCAAAACGTCGCGGAGAAAATTTCGCCGGCACGCGCGCTGTTGCAATCCAAGGGCGTCGCGGTCAAGAGCGCCCAAGTGATCTTGCCGTCGCTGGAGGACGTGTTTATCGCGCGCTTGAGAAGTGTGGACGTGGACGACCCTATTTCCGAATGAACAAATGACAAATTCGAGGTTCATGATTCGCGATTCATAATTCGCAATTTGCAATTGGGAGTAGTCATGGAACATCGCAAACGAATCATCCCCGTCATCATTCTGATCGTGCTTGGGCTTGCCGGTTACTATGCGTACACGACGTATTTCTCCGCCAGCGCGAATGGAAATACCGCGTCTGGCTTTATCGAAGGGGAAGACATCGCGATTGCCGCCGAGGTGGGCGGGCGCATCGAGGCGATCACTGTCGAGGAAGGCGAGCGCGTGACGGCGGGGCAAGAACTGGTACGGCTCGACCGCGCCTTGTTGAACGCGCAGATCGCGCAAACGCAAGCCGCGCTCGATACCGCCAAGGCGCAACTGGCCCAAGTCAAGAGTGGACCGCGCGCGTCCGATACGGCGGCGGCGCGCGCCGCGTTAGATGCCGCCCGGCAAAATTACGCTAAACTGCGCGCCGGCGGGACCGCCGCCGACATCGCCGCCGCGCAAGCCGCGCTGGACGCCGCGCTGAAGAATCACGACAAGGTGCGCGCGGGGCCTACGGCGGATCAACTCGCGCTGTTGAAAGCGCAGGTGGACACTGCCCAAGCCGCCCTCGATCAAGCCCAAGCCGCGTACGATCGCGCCGGCGGATCGAGCAATCCGAACATTGGACAGTTGCCGCAATCGCTGGCTTTGCAGCAAGCGACCAATAATTTCAAGGCAGCGTCCTCCGCGCTAAACGATGCGTTGACGCATCCAACCTCCGCCGAACTTGCCGGCGCAAAAGCGCAGGTGGATCAAGCCCAAGCCGCGCTCGCGCGTCTGACGCCCGATGCCGCTCAACTCGCCGGCGCAAAAGCGCAGGTGGATCAAGCCCAAGCCGCGCTGGACCGCCTCACGCCGACGGCTGACAGCATCGCCATCGCGGAGAATCAAGTCAAGCAAGCCGAGTCCGCGCTTGGCGTGTTGCAAGTGCAAATGAGCAGGCTGACGCTCAAGAGTCCGGTGAATGGTATCGTTGCGCGTCGCGCCGCGCATCTGGGCGAAATCGCCGCGCCGAACGCGATGCTGTTGAGTATTGCCAATCTCGACCCGGTCAAGTTGACGATCTATGTGCCCGAGACGCAAATCGGTCAAATAAGAATCGGAGACGAGTTCCCGGTCCAAGTGGATTCGTTCCCCGACAAGTTTTTCAAAGGCAAAGTGATTTTCATTGCGACGCAAGCCGAGTTCACGCCGCGCAACGTGCAGACAAAAGCCGAACGCGTGAACACCGTCTTTGCGGTCAAACTGCAAATTCCGAACCCGAATTTCGATTTGAAACCCGGGATGCCGGCGGACGCGACGCTGAAGTAAAAGATGAAAGATGAGAACTTGTCCGGCAGTTTGATTCATCTTTCATCTTTCATCCTTGGAGTAATCCGCCTTCCGCTAGTTCGATTATCTCCGCGCGCGTGACGCGTTCGCCGAGCAGCAGGCGCGGCAAGATCAGGTCCACCACGTTCGTCGCGCGCGACTTGATGCACCCCGGCGCGCCGAGGATCGGGATTGAACCTTGCGTAGATCGTCCTGAGCGGAGCGTAGCGGAGTCGAAGGACACTTCGCCAGGTTTGTACGCCAGCAAGAGCAAATTCCCCGGCTCGACTGGCGCGCCGTAGAGTTCGATCGCGCCCCCAGCGCGTTGGATGCCGCGCGGCACGATGTCATCCGCGTCCATGATGGAGGTCTCGCCGGCAAGCAGGATCATCTGCGCGTCGGTTTTCTGAAGCGCCTCGGCAATCGCCTCTTCCTCTTCCGCGACAAATTCCTCCGCGACCACCTGACCGCCCAGCGCTTGGATGCGCGCGCGCATCGGCGGCGCGAAAGTCTCCTGCATGCGCGCGCGTCCATTTGCGCTTCCCGTGAGAATGACGGCAACGCGCTGAATCTGCGCCGCCGCGACGCTCAGCGCGATTCCCCTTGCGCCGACAATCTTTTCCGCTTCGCGCAACGTCGCTTCCGGCAGCGCGAGTCCAATCGTCTTGAGCGTTGCGAGGATCTTCTTCGGCGCAACGGCGGAATACCGCGCAATAGTCGCCAGCGTTACACCATCCAGTTCGTTTAATCGTTTGAGCGCGTCGCGATTGATCTTTAGGAAACCGGTCTGCGTCGCGTACAAGTTGACGCGCCCGCCGCTCGGCTTGCTCAGTTCGATGCCATCGCCGGCAACCGCGCGCGCCAAGCGGGTGGCTGCCGCATCCTCGCGCACATCGCCCGCATCGAGAAGCGCCGCGTAGACGGTTGCTCTGCCGAGGGCGCGGAGTTTTTCAAGGTCCTCGGCGCGGATGAAATGTCCCTTTGGAAAAACCTTGCGTCCATCTGCGCCGACGATGTTGTGAACGAGAATCGCGCCGGCTGCACTCTCAATCGGTATGTTTGCGAGTCGCATAGGAAATCGAAATTGCTAAATGCGCCAAACTTGCCCAATCTGCCAAAAACCCCTTTGGCACGTTTGGCTGAGTTATCCTTTGATCACCGCGATCGGTTCCAGCCGCGCGACCTTTTTGCCGATGCCGGCTTGATGCACCACTTCGACGACGCGCGCGACGTCCTTGTACGCTTGCGGCGCTTCTTCCGCGAGACCCGGCATTGATCCTGCCCGCACGACGATGCCGCGCGCGGTCAGTTCGTCGCGCAGTTTCTCGCCGCGCACCGCGCGCTTGGCTTTCGATCGGCTCATTACGCGCCCGGCGCCGTGGCAGGTCGAGCCGAAGGTTTGCGCCATCGAGCCGGCGGTGCCGACGAGCACGTAGGACGCGGTGCCCATCGAGCCGGGAATCAGCACCGGCTGTCCGAGGTCGCGCAGATCTCTTGGCAGGACACTCGACCCAGGTCCGAACGCGCGCGTCGCGCCTTTGCGATGCACGCACACCTTGACGCGCGCGTCGTCAATCGCGTGCTCCTCGACTTTGCCCATATTGTGCGCAATGTCGTAGATCTGATCGAGACCAAAATCCTTGACGATGCCGGCGAGGGTTTTCTCGAAGGAACGGCGGATGTGATACGCGAGGATCTGGCGATTCGCGAACGCGAAATTCGCCGCGCCCGCCATCGCCTTGAAATACGCTTGCCCTTCGTTCGATTCGAACGGCGCGCAGACCAGTTCGCGGTCGGGCAATTCGATCTTGTACTCGTGGACCGTGCGCTGGAAATCGTTCACGTAATCGGTGCAGACCTGATGCCCCAAGCCGCGCGAGCCGCAATGAATCTGCACGACGATTTGATCGGCGAACAAGCCGAGCGCGTCCGCCGCGTCCGCGTCGTACACCTCCGCGACGCGATCCACTTCGATGAAATGGTTGCCCGCGCCGAGTGTGCCGAGTTGATCCTTACCGCGGTCTTTCGCGCGCTTGGAGACCGCGGCGGCGTCCGCGCCGGCCATTCTGCCGCGCTCTTCCGTGCGATCCAAATCCTCTTGCCGCGCGTAACCCTTCTTGCGCGCCCATTCCGATCCGTTCTCCAGAACCTCGTTGAGGTCTTGCGCGCTGAGTGGGAGGCTTCCTTCCGATCCTACGCCGCTCGGACAATTCTTGTACAGCGCGGTCGCAAGTTCTTGGATATGCGGCGCGACTTGTTCGACGTGGAGGCGCGAGGCGAGCAAGCGCACGCCGCAGTTCACGTCGTACCCGATCGCGCCCGGCGAAATCACTCCCTCCGGCAAGCGGGTGGCGAACACGCCGCCGACCGGCGCGCCATAACCCTGGTGAATGTCCGGCATGGCGATCGCGCACTTGACGACGCCGGGCAGGGTTGCGGTGTTGATCAGTTGCTCGACCGATTTGTCCTCGAGCGCGTCTTCGACCAAGGCTTCGTCGGCGTAGATGCGCGCGGGCGCGCGCATGTCGCCGCGGAAAGTCTGCGGCACCTGCCAGACGAACTCGCTCACGCGCTCCAAGTTGTGTTTCTGGATCATCGCGCACCTCCGTAAGACAATTTTGCAAAATTGTCCTACGGAGGTGCGCGATGATCC
>DHFK01000008.1 GCA_002400365.1 Anaerolineales bacterium UBA4826
TATGGCGTTCCCCGTCATGCCCTTGCCAAAAAGTATCGCGCGCTCCCCCTCTTGACGTAACTACGAATTGTAACTACAATTGGACTATGGAATTTGAGTGGGACGAGGCCAAGCGTCAACTGAATATTGTCAATCATGGAATTGACTTCTTTGATGTGCCCCCACTCTTTGACGGCTATACCGTGACCGTCGAAGATACACGCGCCAGTTATGGCGAAACGCGCTACATCACCATTGGACTTCTCAAAGGACGTGCTATCGTCGTGGCGCATACAGAACGCAGAGAGAAGATACGAATCATTTCGGCTAGAAAGGCAACCAAGTATGAAGAAATCTCGTATTTCGAGCAAATCACAGACCAACTGGGCGCGACTCGACGCGCTAAAAGACGCAGACATTGACCTGTCCGACACCCCAGAAATCACGCCAGAAATGTTTGCTAGAGCCGTTGTGCGGCGTGGATTGAAGCCTGTCTCCAACAAGGCACAAATCACATTGCGCTTGGACAATGACGTGCTGACGTGGTTTAAGAAACAAGGCAGCGGTTACCAGACGCGCATTAACTCCCTACTGCGGGCATACATGGAAGCACACCGCACCCGCGCGTCCTAACGGAACACGCACGAACGGGGAACACGCGCACCACGACAACGGCACGCGCGCGGCTTTTGGCATCGCGGGTAGGTTAGCGTGAATGTTGTTGCCGTCTCAGGCGTGCCATTGCGCGGTGCTACACGTTCCAGACATTTCGCCTAGTCACGAGGTGGCGGAGCTTGGGTTTGAGCGTGCTTGAAGAAAGAATCGGATAATCGCTATTTGATTCTTGAGGAGGCGCATTATGCCTATTACCAGTCGCCCATGTAAGTACGGAAAAAATGTTGACATCATTCCGCAAACCGCATTTTGCATTCTGCTCGCTCTCGCGCTCACCGCCGGGTTACTTGGCGTTACCACCGGCACCGCGCGTGCGGATGTCAACCTGTTCGTCACGGTGAAAGATTGTGTCACCGGCTTGCCCATCGCCGGCGCGCAGATCAAGGTGCCTACGGCGAACCTGAACTTGAAGAGCGCGAGCCAGGCGGTCGCGAATGACAAGGGAGTGGCAAACGTAGACCCCTTGCGCACCGAAGGCCGGCACATAATCGAGGTCTCTGCACCGGGGTATCGATCGCTAAGTCTTGATGTGACTTTTCCGGCTTGGACCAAGCAAGAGGTTGAGATATGTCTCCAACCGGAAAACCCCTCAACCTCACCAGCCAAGTCTCCCGCTGGTACTTCCGACTGCAATCGTGCCGCGCTCGCCATGGCTGAACAGCGCGTAGCTAACCTGGAGACCAAACTCGATCAAGCCGACACCGCCAAGGGTGACGCGCTAGACCGCTGGTTGCAAGCGCGTGAGGACTATCGCGAGGCAAAGGTGAGAGCGAATCAGTCGCAGAATCGCGCCAACGACTCGGCGCGAACCGCAGGGTACGCGAAACGGCACGCCGAAACCGCGATGCAACTTGCCAGGGACAAGCCCGGCAGCCCAACAATCTATCAGTACATCGAACGCGCGGTCATGCGGGCGGAGATCGCCCAGGGTTATGCGGTGGCGGCGGTGGATGGCGGCAATCTTCAGGAAGTTATCCTGCTGCACCAGAAACTGACTGCACTGGACCTGTACGGGGTGATTGAGTACTATGGGGCGCCGAATCCCTACACTGACGCGGAGTACATTAAAGCCGCCCAAGACATCATCAAGGTTGCCGAGCGAGCCGCGGAAATAGCCCAGGCAGCCGCCGACGGCTACCGTGCCACACGCGATGAATTGCTGGCTAAACAGGATGCCGCCAGTGCCGCATACTTGAAGGCGAAAGAATCCGAAGCCGCCATCAAATCCGAACTGGCACAGACGCGGGTGGAACTGAATGCTCTCCGGGACGCCTGCTCCAAGTAGAAGCAGGCGCCTGTTTCCCGCAACCGACTGTGATTCTCATCCGCGCCGCTGAAGCCGAACCGTTAGACAACAAAGCATTGAACGCCTGGAAACACACTCACGCCGACCGCGCCACGTACGCGCCTTTTGGCGAAATTGGTTGGCGCGGTTGGAAGGTGGCTTCATTTCGCGGGTCACTTTGGGCGCGGTCGGTGCGCTATGGCGTTTGCTACCATTCCCTTGCTTCCTGTGGTATACTTGGACGCGGAGGTGAGTATGACTACGATTACAATCGCTCTTCCAGACGACCGCTTGCAGAAACTAAGGGAGACAGCCACACAATTGAACGTGTCCCCCGAAGAATTGGTACTCGTAAGCATCGAGGAACTACTGACACGACCAGATGATGCATTCCGACGCGCTGTAGACTACGTATTGAAGAAAAACGTTGACCTGTATAAGCGGTTGGCATAATGCGGTATCTGACGCTCAATGACGTGCTGGAACTCTATCGCCGCATTATCCAGCAGTCAGGTGGCTCGCTGGGCATTCGCGACTTGGGTGCGTTGGAGTCCGCCGTCGCCCAACCGCGCATGACGTTCGGCAATCAAGAATTGTACCCCACGATTATCGAGAAAGCCGCGGCTCTGGCTTTCTCCCTCATTCAGAATCACCCTTTTGTAGATGGCAATAAGCGTACAGGTCACGGGGCAATGGAAACATTCCTCGTCCTGAACGGCTTTGAAATCAACGCGACCTTAGACGAGCAAGAGCAGGTTGTTCTGCAAGTGGCTTCGGGAAAATTGGGACGTGGCCAACTGATCGCGTGGCTTCGCGGTCACATCGTAGAAAAGAAAACCCAATAGAACGGCAGCAAACAAACACACGCCGACCATGCCACGCGCGCGTTTTTCCACGATGCGGGTGGGTTAGAGTGGATGGTCTTGGCATTTCCGCGTGGCACGGCGGCGTGCTACACGTTTGGCGACATTCCGCTTCAATTCGCAAGTGGTCTCTCAGACAGATAGCAAACTCAACAAATGGATTTGACCGATGGAATTCAAATGGAATCCGCGAAAGGCAGCGAAGAACCTACGCAAGCACAAAGTCTCCTTCAAAGAGGCGGCGACTGTATTCGGTGATCCACTCAGCGCCACCGCGCCTGACCCTGACCACTCGGAGGAGGAAGACCGATACATCATAATCGGTATGTCGAATCGTTTTCGACAGTTGATTGTATCTTTCGCGGAAGAGGGCGACTACATTCGGATTATCAGTGCGCGCGAATTGACACGCGCCGAAAGGAAAGCATATGAAGAAGAAACTCCGTAACGAAATGGATGACGAACTGCGCTCAGAATATGACATGCGCGAACTACTGAAGGGTGCTGTTCGAGGGAAATACACGGAACGCTACCGCGCAGGCACCAATCTAGTATTGCTAGACCCTGATGTGGCAAAGGCGTTCCCGAACGAGCAAGCGGTCAATGCGGCGTTGCGCTTGGTACTTCAGTTGACCACAATTCCAGAAGGCAAGCATCGAACAGTCAAAGCGTAACAAACTGAACGCCGCCAAACACGCGCCCGACAACGGCGGGGCGGCGCGCNNTTGGAAGGTACTTTCGATTCGTCCGCCGTTGCGTGGTGCTACAGCGTTCACCCCACGCGCGCCCGCGCCTCTCGACTGAATTGTTGGGGCAACAAGCAGAGACCCGAAGGATTGCTTTCAGCGAATATCCTTCGGGTCTCGTCGTCTCTACGTCTTGGCATCTTGCGCCAGGATGATCGCCTCCGCGATCTCCTTCATCGGCTTGCGCGTGTTCATGCTCATCTTTTGGATTTTGCGGAACGCCTCCGCTTCGGTCAGATGCTGCGTGTCCATCAGGATGCCTTTGGCGCGATCAACGATCTTGCGCGTTTCCAGCGTTTCCTTCAGATCGCCGACCTCTTTTTCCAGTTCGCGGAATTCCTGAAACCGCGCGAGCGCGATGTCAATCGCCGGCACGATTTCCTGTTCGCGGAATGGCTTGACCAGGTAGCCGACCACGCCGGCTTCCTTCGCGCGGTCCACCAGGTCGCGCTGGCTGTACGCGGTGAGCAACAGCACCGGCGCGATTCTTTCCTGCGTCAGGATCTTCGCCGCCTCGATGCCATCCATGTTCGGCATCTTGATGTCCATGATCATTACGTCCGGTTTTAGTTCGCGCGCCAGGTTGATGGCGCTCTGTCCATCGCCGACTTCGCCCACGACGAGATAGTTGAGCGTCGTCAGCATTTCGCGCAAATCGGTGCGAATGACCGATTCGTCGTCGGCAATAATCACTCGGGTTCGTTCCACTTGTCTTCACCTCCGAGAGGAATCTTGGGGAAACGGACGATCGCCGAAACCCCGTGATCGCTCTGCAAATCTATTTGACCTTGTAGGTCTTGGGTAACCAGCATCTGGACGATTTTCAAGCCCAGCGAGTCCACCCGCTCCAAACTAAAATCTGGCGGCAGCGCGCGCCCATCGTCGTGGACGATCAAGCCGACCGCGTCGCCGTCATCTTGAAACGTCAGCGCAATCGCGCCGCCGGTCGTCCGCGAGTCATAGCCGTGCTCCAGCGCGTTCTGCAACAACTCGTTGATGATCAGCGCGCACGACGTGGCTTGACGCGCCGGCAAAGAAATGCTCGGTCCCGCCAACGAAAAGGAGATTCGCCGCGCTGGATCGAGCACCCCGCTCTGCATCTGCTGAATGATGCGCTGCGCGACCTCGCGGATATTGATCACGCGCGTGTCCTGCTCGGACAGGAATTCGTGGATGACGGCGATGCTCAGAATGCGGTTGACGGCTTCCGCGAGCGCGCTCTTGGCTTCGGTCGTCTGCATGCGCCGCGACTGCATCCGCAAGAGCGACGCGACGGTCTGTAAATCGTTCTTGACGCGATGATGCAGTTCCTTGATCATCGTCGTCTTGATCAGCAACTCGCGCGCGCGCTGGCGGGCTTCGGTATCGTCGTGGATCAGCAGGAACGCGAGCAAGGGATTCGAGCGCACCGGGGGGAAAATCGTCGGGCGCTCGGCGCGAATGATCGGGATGACCTTTTTGACCCAGGTGCGCCCGCGCTCTTCCAATTCCACTTGGACGCAACGCCGCGTGGCGATCGTCTGCCGCACCAATTCGTCGTCTTGCGTTTCCAGATAACTGAGCGGCTTGCCCACCAGCGGCTCGCCAAAGCCGATGTTGCGGTACAGGTTCGTCGCGATACCGCTCATGTAGCGGATGACGCCATCCGCATCCACGATCAGCACGCCGTCATGTTCGCCAAAGGGTGTGAGTTGCTCGATACCTTCCGGTTCGCCGCGCAGCGCGCCGTGCTGAAACAATTTGAGCACGCGCTGAAATACCTCGCTGCGCCGCTTGAGCCGTTCGCTCTCGAGCGAATTGGTTTCGATCAACAACCCGCCGATCACCTGCCCGGCGTCGTTCTCGATTGGGTATGCCTCTTGGACGACCGGCGCGGGCGTGCCTTCCGACCCGTTTGTGCCGGAGGGCGCGTATTCGCGCAGTCCCCGCGCGAACTGGCGCGCTTCGACAGCGCGGAAGAGCGCGCTGGCATCGCCGCGCGCCAGCGCTTGACCCACCAGCGACTCGCGGTGGATTGGCGCAATCGAATGCGGTCTAGCGTGCGCGATCACTGCGATCGAGTTCCCGCGCGGCACGCCGATCAAAACGTCAGCGCGGCTGAGGTCGGCAAGTAGCGGGACAGTCTTGACTATATTGGCGATGAGCACGGCAGCGCGATCATCTATGCGGGGTGATTGGACCAGGACTGCATTGTCCATAACAAGCCACGACAAAAACAAGTCGAGGTTTTGCGCCTCGACTTTATTCCAGCATATTCATCCCCTCGGCGCTGAGGGGATCCTTCAACGAACCACAGGTCGGGGCGCCGCGATTTGAACGCGGGACCTCTTCAACCCCATTGAAGCGCGCTACCAACTGCGCTACGCCCCGATTCTCAGCGCGATTATAACAAAGAGTCGCGGATTTGGCAAATGCAAACGCGCGGCGCAGAAATTTTACAAGGATTTTGCAGCGCGTTCATCGTCCACTAACCGAATCGGAGTATTTTGAGAGTCAGAATGTCCGTCTTGCTTTTTCTTCGGTCGCGCCATACAATAAGCGTAAGGACGACCAATTCCCAGGGAGGACGACGATGAATCAGACTTGCCGTTCTGCAGTTCTGCGCGCAATCATCTTGCCGCTAATCCTCGCGGCGTGCGCGCCAACGACTCCGCCGAGCAACCCGCCGGGCGAGACCGAGCCAACAGCGCCCGCAACCGTCGCAGCGCTTGCCCAGACTGCCACGCAGACTCCGCGCGCGAACCTGCTGGTAACCCCAACTGCGGCGGACGCCAACGAAATCCGTTTCAGCGATGCCGGCAACACCGGCTTGGGCGAATGGTTTACCGATGTGATCGCGACGCCGGCAAAATGGAATCCCGGCGCGCCGCTCAAGGTCCAGGCGACGCTTAAACTCTCCGAGCCATATCTCGCGGCGCTGGGCACGAAAGGCGTCAAGGTTGATGGTTTCGTCGTCCTTGTCACCGCGGAACGAACGTTTGACGCGGACGGCAGTTTGCGTCTGCCCAGCGACGAGCGCATGTCCACCCTCCTCACGCCGACCGGTCTCGCGATCGAAGGCGGCGTACAAGGCGCAGTGAGCAAACGCTTCGGCTATACCTTTCGCACGCCGGTAGATGAACTCGCGACCGCGCCGTTTGCGNNAATCGTTACTTTAACCTCAATGCCGAAGCGTTTGCCCGGCGCGGTTTCCCCAAAGGACCCAGCGATTCAGAAACCTACTCGCCGCCGATCCCGGCGAGCGGCAGGCACGTCAGCGGTCGTATGGTGGACGCATCCACGATCAAGCCGCGCATCCCCTGGGTGATCCTCGGCAATTACAACTCGAACGGTTACCGCGCTGTCGTCGCGGAAGAAGACAAAGCGCGCTTTGCGTTGTCGAACCGCAACCTCATTCAAGACGATGTGATCTTGCCGCTGTACGACGAGACCAATCCCAAGAGAGTGCTTGCCTACAACCTCGAACCGCAATTTCCGGCGGACACGATTTTTGAGCGCCAAAACATTCCGTGGGATTACACCCGAGGCGAACTGGCGATCCAGGTGACCGCGCCGAATGGCAAGACGACTGACTTGGGGACCGCGCCGTTCGTCGGCAAAGCCGGGCGCTGGCTCACAACGCGCAATCCGAAATTCACACAGTGGCAGCCGCCGCTGTACGGACAGTACACTGTCAAAGCGACCGGCTGGATCGTGGACAAGTGGGGCAATCGGTACGCCGGCGGCGGCACGTACAAATTCTGGATCGCGAAACGCATGACGCTCGCCACCGCGACCTTCCAGGGGCAAGCGTACCCGGTCGGCAATCGCTATGGACGCGACATTGGTTTCTCGCCTGCGGTGCCGGCGGATGTCGTCGTGACCGCGACGCTGTACGTCAATTCCGATCCGAAGAACGCCAGGACGATTACGTACACCGGCAAAGCATCGTCCGGCGGAATTTTCGGCGCGGCGCAGGGGATGAAACCGCTGGTCTTTGACGCGCCCGGCGAATACCACGCGCAAGTGCTGGCAACGTACACCGACGCCGACGGACACCTCTGGGTCGAGTCCATGCGCCATGCCGGCGTCGTCTATCCCGAAGACAGTCCGATTGTCGCGCACGGCAAGAAACTAAAGGTCAGAGGCAAGTTGGTGGATCGCGGCGAAACCAATTTTGAGGGTTGGCACAACCTCCAAACGGACGAAATGCAACTCGATCACATCAACTTTCCGTACCAGTCGGGTGACGTCCTGCTGATCGCAAGCGAAGGACAGGGCGCGAACAAGATCGAGCCGGTCTTGACGTGGGACAACAAGAGCGCGCCGCTGACCTACGACCCCGCGTGGCAAGTCATCGGCGCGACGAACGTGCGGCTGCAAACGTCGAATGGGTACTCGCCGCACTTGTTCCCGGAGTACATCACCGATTGGATGTACTATTACGCCGCCGCGCCGCGCCCTGGCTTTATGGGCCGCTTTCTCGTCGGCGAGGACGGGACGCGCGCGCCGTACTGGCCCACCAGTCTCAACAATTTCGGCGGACAGATCAACGCGACGAGCAATGGCGATGCGCCGGGCGACATTTACCGCTTGATCGGCGGCGTCGTGATCCGCAAGCAAGATCAGACGCCGTTGTACGCCGGCTACATGGCAAACGCGTTCATCTTGCCGAAAGGTTCGCAGAACAACCGCGTGATCGCGCCCGGTTCGGAGGAGCTCATCGGTTCGACCGGCGAAAAGGCGCGCGTCTTTCTCGCGATGAACGCGCGCCCGGGCATGGTGTACGACGCTGGCACAACCTTCGTTCCCGCGTTTCAAATTGATCCGATGGTGCCAGTGAACATGACCTTCACACTGTATTATCCAGACGGTCGTCAAGTGGTCGCGCAAGGTGTCGGCGACGCGACCGGCGCGTGGGCAGGTAAGGATCGCTGGACCCTCGACGTGCCCGGGGTGTATCGGTACACCGTTGACGGAGAATGGAACGGGTACAAGGCGCGCGTCCCCGGCTTGCCGAAGGAGGGCGGCGAGTTTTACGTCATCGAAAAGGATCGTCCGGCTGGCGCGCCGGGCATTGTGTTCAATTTGCCGCCGCTTTCCAAGTTCGATCCGGCGAAAGGGACGAAATTCACCGGCGCAAGCACGGCGAAAACGATCAACTATGCCGTCATCATTCCCGGCGCGGTGTTGGCGCAAGGCACATTGCCGGTGACCAACGGCAAATTCGAATTCGTCTTCGACCCTGCCGCGCTCCACCAACTCGCGCCGACGTACGACACGACGAACAACGTCACCGGCAAGCCGGAACTCGGCGATGTGGTGCACCTCACCTTCTTCTCGGAAGAAACATCGCCGACGGTCTATCACTCGTTCGTGCGCTTGATTATCCGGGGCAACACGGTGAACTATACGCGGTAGAGGAGTAGGGCAAATTTACAAATTTGCCCTACACTTTACAAGGAGTTTGCAGCGTTCTCATCTGCGCCTCATCTAAAAGGTAGAGAATGTGAGCAACGGAGGCAACCATGCAAAGACATTTGATTTCACCGCTCCTCGCGCTCGTTGCTCTAACCTGGCTTGCCGCGTGCGCCGCGCCAACCCCATTGCCAGCCGCAGCCAATGCCAACGCGGTCGCCAGCGCGCCAACCACCCAACCACCTAACCACCCAACCACCCAATCACCCAACCACCCAACCGCCCAACCACCCAACCTCCTCTTCATCCTCGCCGACGACCTGGACGTCGCGGCAATCGCGTTCATGCCCAAACTGCAAGCGCTGCTGGTTCAGCAAGGCACGTCGTTCGCCAACTTTATCGTGAACGTGTCGCTGTGCTGTCCCTCGCGCGCGACGACGCTGCGCGGGCAGTATTCGCAGAACACGAGCATTTTCGGCAACGCGCCGCCGGATGGCGGGTACAGGGTATTTCACGACAACGGCGACGAAGCGTCCACCATCGCCGTCTGGCTGCACGACGCGGGCTATCGCACTATGCTCGCCGGCAAGTATCTGAACGGCTACCCCGACGGCATTGACAGAACCTTCATCCCGCCGGGCTGGACTGAATGGTACAGCGCAGTCAAGGGTAACGCGTACGGCGAGTTCAACTATACGCTCAACGAGAACGGCACGTTGGTGGATTACGGCAAAAAGCCGGAAGACTATGGCACAGACGTCTACGCGCGCAAGACGATTGACTTTATCGAGCGCAGCGCGCAAGAAGGCAAGCCGTTCTTCGCCTACGTCGCGCCGTACGCGCCGCACAGTCCGTCCACGCCCGCGCCGCGCCACGCGAACCTTTTCCCGGATGTCCAAGCGCCGCGCACGCCGGATTTCAACGAAGCCGATGTGAGCGACAAGCCAGCATACATTCGCAATCGTCCGCGCTTGACCGACAAGCAGATCAAGGCCATTGACGACGAGTATCGCAAGCGGTTGCAATCGCTGCAAGCCGTGGATGAAATGATCGGCAACTTGGTTGACACACTCAAAGCGACCGGGCAACTCGACAACACCTACATCTTTTTCAGTTCCGATAACGGCTTTCACCTCGGCAACCATCGGCTCGCTACCGGCAAGGTTGCGCCGTATGAGGTGGACATTCGCGTCCCGCTCGTCGTGCGCGGACCCGGCGTGCCCGCCGGCGTGACGCTCGATCACCTCGCCGGCAACGTGGACTATGCACCAACCTGGGCGGATCTCGCGGGCATCAAGCCGCCGGATTTCGTGGACGGTCGTTCGCTCGTGCCGCTGCTGAAAAGCAATCCGCCCGCGCTCGATCAGTGGCGCACCGGCTACCTCATTCAGCACGGCGATCCAACCAAAGGCGCCGCGGCGGCGGACGATGCAGCGATGACGTACCAAGTACCGGCAGACATGGTCGGTTTGTTGGAGCCGCCCGACGGTTTGCCGGCAGAGGTTGCCGGCGATCTCCACCAACGCCAACTCGGCATCACGACCTATCAGGGGATTCGCACACAGTCCTACACCTACGTCGAATACACGACCGGCGAGAAGGAACTGTACGATCTGCGGAGCGACCCGTATCAACTCACCAACATCGCGTCCAGCGCGAAACCTGAACTGCTCAAGGAACTCGCCGCGCATTTGCGCGAACTGGAGAAATGCTCCGGCGCAAGTTGTCGCATCGCGGACAGCAAGCCATTCACCAAGTAAAAGATGAAGGCAGAAGGATGAAGTAAGAGCGTTTTCATCTTTCCGCCTTCTGCCTTGGGTTACCTGGAGGTCCCCATGAATCGCACACTCAGTTTGCTGGCTACCATCGCAACCCTGGTCGCCGCTTGCGCGCCCTCGACGCCCCCTGCGCCTATCGCGACGATGCGCCCAGCCGACACTCCTCTGGCTTTTCGACCACAGCCGCTGGCAGACGCGCCACAACCTCTCCCCGGCGGACCCTACACCCATCAAGTCCAGAGCGCAACGAGCGCGGATGGCTTGACGTGGGCGTTGGACAATCGCGTGTTGATCGAGCACGCATCGGTGCCAGCAGCCATCGTCACACCCGAGGGCAAGATTCGATTGTACTATGTGGACGCGTCGAAAACGCCGGAGAATGTGAACTGCGCCGAGTCGCCGGACGGCGGCGCGACCTTTAGCGTGCTGAACTGCACCATTGCGAATCGCGCCGGCGACAAGGCGGTTGACCCCAGCATCGTCCGCCTGTCCGATGGACGGTATCGGCTGTACTATTACGCGGTCACCGGCAGAATTGACGCGACGAGCCAGCACGCGATCTACAGCGCGGTCTCGACCGACGGCGTTCGTTTTACGCAAGAGAAAAAGGTGTTCGAGTATGCCGGCGCGGTTGACCCGGATGTGTTTTGGACCGGCGCAGAGTGGTTGATGTACGTCTTTGCGTCCCAAGAGAACCGGACGATCATCGCGCGCAGCGGCGACGGACTGGATTTCGAGTACGCCGGTCCATTGGGGCTACGCAACTGGGGCACAACCGCGCCGATCAAACTCGCCGATGGACGATTTCGGTTGTACGGCTTTAAGCAGCCGGAGATGAACGTCGTCGGCAGTTTCATATCGAGCGACGCGTTGAATTGGACGCAGGAAAGCGGCACGCGTCTCACTGTGCCCGCCGGTCAACAAATCACTGATCCGTTCGTCGTCCGTCTGCCGGACGGTCTGTGGAAGATGTATTTCAAAGTCCAGGGCGATGCCCCGGTCTACCAAGCGCAACCGCCGACGACGAATGTGCCGCGCGCCATGGTCACCATCGCGATCGGCGCGCCGCTGGCTGGCAAAACGATCCAGCCGCTGCTCGGCGTGAACATCGGACCGATTCCCTCCGGCGAGTCCGGCAATGCCGATGTCACCAATGGGTACCGGCAAATCGGCGTGAACCTGGTGCGCACGCACGACTTTTACGGACCGCTCGACATGTCCACGCTCTATCCCGACCGCACGCGCGATCCGGCGGTTCCGCAATCGTACGACTTTGCCGCGAGTGATCCGGTCTGGCAAGCGATGGTTGACGGCGGCTTTGAGCCGTACTTTCGTCTCGGCGATTCGTGGAACAATGCCCAGCCGCCTGCCAACGCGTCAGAGCGCGCGAACTGGGTCAAGGCGGCCGTCCAGGTGATCCGCCATTATCGCGAGGGCAAGTGGAATGGCTTCAAGACCAAATTCCGCTACGTCGAAATCTGGAACGAGCCGGACAATCAACAATTCTGGCAAAAGCCGCACACGCCCGCCGAGTTCTTTCAACTTTTCGCCGAGACGGCGCGCGCGCTCAAGCAAGCGTTTCCGGATTTGCAGGTTGGGGGACCGGGATTGACGCCGGCGGGCGCGCTCGCGCCGGCAGGGAATAAATATACGCAGGATTTCCTCGACTATATGCAAAAGAACAACGTGCCGCTCGATTTCTTCTCGTGGCATATTTACTCGAACGATCCGAACGATTACGCGAATGCCGCCGCGTTCTATCGCGCCGCGCTCGATCGTCACGGCTACCAGGGAGCGGCGAGTCACATCACAGAATGGAACACCGAGACCAAGCGCGACGCGAAGGATGCGCTCGCGCTGCGCGCGGGCGGCAAAGGCGCGGCGATTCTCACCGCAGCCTGGATCAATCTGCAAGAACAAAATGTCGCCGCCTCGTTGATCTATCGCGGCACCGACCCCTCCATCCGCACGCCAGAGTTTTATGGGATTTTCTACGCCGACGGCAAACCCAAGCGCGTCGCGCTCGCCTTTTCACTTTGGTCGAAACTGGTCGCGCATCCCAACCGCTTGAGCGTCACCGCCAGTTCTTCGCCGACTCTGCGCGTGCTCGCCGGTCAGAACGATGCCGGCGAGATCGCGCTTTTGGTTGCGAATCCAACCGATGCGGCGACCACCTGGCGCGTCAACCTATCCGATGGCCGCCGCCTCGCGGATTTCAAAGCGACCTTGTGGCAGGTCAACGATGCCAGCGATCAGATTCAAATGGTCGCGCTCAGCGGAGCGACGGTCAATATCGCTGCGAATACGGTGCAACTGTTGGTTCTCAGTCGTTAGGTTCTCCTGAACTTTGCGCGGGTTGGCTGCCAAGCATCGTCGGCGCGGGATCAACCTACACAAGGTTTCAGACCGGAGTTGTTCGTCCGCCGTTGGCGCACCAGCGGTCGGATGAACTTTGCCATAGAGAACGCCGAGAAAAACTCCATGTCCTCTATGGCTATTTTCGAGGGGAGTTCTATGCTGAAACACCGCACATTCATTCTGCTCGGGCTCGCAGGCGCGCTCGCGGCTTGCGCTCCGACGCCGACGCTACCTGCGCCGACAATGGAGCGCGCCTTGCCACCACCGCAACTTACGCGACCATCGTTGCCCACGAAACCGAGTCAAGCGCTCTCACCCCTACCGCGTCCGACGGAGGCGCGACCCGCGCCGACCAAAGCCGCGCCTCCAACAACGGCGACACCCGCGCAAGTCATCGCGTCGCCGCAATCCGCCGGCGCGGCGGACACGTATTGGGTGACGAATCCGACGACCGGCGCGCGACTGTACACGCAAGTCGTTTCGCCCAAGAACGCGAGCGGCAAACTGCCCGCGCTCGTCCTCGTGCCAGGCGGCATTGGCTGGGGCGGCAATTTCCTCGACCCGCCGAACAAGGCGCAGCAACTCGCCGACGCCGGGTTCGTCGTGGTCTTGTTCGATCCGGATGGACGCGGCAAGAGTGGCGGCGCAGAAGACCTTGGTGGATACGCACATCAAGACGGGCTCGCCGCCGTCGTTCGCTTTGCCGCGAGCCTGCTCAACGCGGACGCGCAAAAGATCGGTCTCGTGACGTACTCGTACGGCATCACGATGGGCAGCGGCGTGCTGGCGCGCTACCCGGAATTGCCCGTCAAATTCCTGATTGACTGGGAAGGTCCAGCGGATCGCAACTATACGACACCCCGGTGCAGCGCCAATCGCCCCAGCGGAATTCAGTGGCAGCCCTGCAGCGACAATACGTGGTGGGCGGAGCGCGAAGCGGTGAATTTCATCGGCAAGATTCACGTGCCGTACCAGCGCATCCAATCCGAAAAGGATCACGTGCAGCCCTCCAACGCGCACGCGGTTGACATGATCAACGCGGCGGTCAAGGGCGGCGTGCCGTCCGTGCGCCTGAACGATTACCCGCCGAACCAGACGTACGACCCGCAAGCGCCGCCGCAAATGCTGCCCGAATCGCAGGACAAGCAATTGGAGCAACGCATCGCCAAGACCGCGCACGAGTTGTTTGCCAAGTAAGCCCGGGGGCATTTCATCTCAGTATCTCTTCCGCCGCTTGATCCAATCGCATGGCACTGCCTCTTGCAATGGCGGCGGCGAAGACATCGGCGGGCAGTTGACGCTCCAGTTTGGACAGAAGACACTGCGCCTTGGCTCTCGTCGGCGCATTGCTCGCGCGATGAGCGAGAACGAGTCCAAGCAGTTCGGCGGCATGTTCCGGCGCGCCTTCGTTCGTCAAGAGCGTGCCAGCCCCTGCCAACGCATCCAACGCCAGGGAGACCGCCGACGTCCCCAATGCGAGCGTGAGCGCGGCGCGGTAGTGCTCCCTCGATGCTGCGGACTCTCCCAGGGCTATAGCCACCTCGCCCAAGCCCACCATCAAGTCCGCTTCGATCCATGAATCGCCCACGTGGCCCCGCAGCGCGAGTCCTTCTTGGTACAGCGCTCTGGCTTGTTCCTCGTCGCGCGCACGGAACGTCAGCCGCGCCAAGCCCGGGAGCGACCATGCGAGTCCGGCGCGGTAACCGATCTCTCTGAAGACAGCCACGCTCTCTTGATAAAGTTGTCGGGCTTGGGACTCATCGCCCAACACCTCCGCTACGCGCGCCAGATCGGCGACGATATTCCCGATGGCTTTGCGCGCCCCGATCTCTCTAAAGATCGCAAGGCTCTCGTCACAGCAGCTCTTTGCCTCGGCATACTCCCCGCAGGCGTACTTGATCAGTCCTAGATCGCCCTTCAAGAGTCCTATCCCCCATCGGTGACCGATCTCCTCGCAGATCTCCAGCGCAGCGTGAATCCGTCCTTGGGCTTGCGCGTACTCACCCTTTCTCATAGCCGTCTCACACAGATTGGACAGGGGAGTCAATAATCCCCTCCGGTCGCCAATCTTTTGAAAAATGGCGATGCTCTCCTGGTAGAACCTTTCAGCCTCCGTGGGATCCTCAATCTCGGCAACGACTCCTAATCCATTCAGCGCCAGCGCCTGACCGTACTGATCTCCAATCTCACCATAAATCTTTAGACTGGCTGCATACAATTGGCGCGCATCAGCCCCGGCGTCCCATTCATAAGCAATACGGCCCAAGCCACAAAGCGCAAAAGCCATTTCGGCTTTGGCATCGTGGTCGCGAGAAATAGCCAAACTTTCGCCAAGGAGCGTGCGCGCGTGCTGATACAAGCCGCGCCGCGCGGCGAACCAGCCCTGTCGCGCCAAGAGTCGTGCGACCAGCAAATCCGTCCCTCTGCCCGCGGCGCGCAGCGCTTCGATCGCATGGCTGAAGGTTAGTTCGCCTTCCTGAAGCCACGCTTGGCGTTCATAAAACACGTACAAGCCTTCCAACATCGCGCCGATTTCAGACTGCTTTTCCTGGCTGACAGCCCAGCGCCATCCCGCGCGGATATTCTCAATCTCTCGGGCGACTGCGTCCCATGTCTCTTTCTGCTCTGCGCTTCGCATCGGCTTTTCTCTCTGCTGGAGAAACTCGGCATAGTACGCGCCGTGACGATCGTGCGCGCGGGCATGTTCCTCCGGCAGCGCCGCGAGTTGCTCCTGCGCGTACTGCCGCACGAGTTCGTGCATGTCATAGCGCCCCGCGGGGCTCCGCCGTAGCAGTGACTTGTCCACCAACGCAGTTAACACGTGATCAGTGAACAGTGAACAGTAATCAGTAACCGGTGAACGCTGCTGACTGTCCACTGCTAACTGATCACTGATTACTGTGCCCGCTGCTTCCGCACTAAATCCGCCGCGAAACACCGACAACCGCTTGAACGCGCGGCGCTCCTCCTCCGACAGCAACCTCCACGAATGGTCGAACACGACGCGCAAGTTGCGATGCTTGGCGGGCGCATCGCGCAGCGGCGATTGGAGGAAATCCAGACCGCGCGCGATCTCTCCGCCAATGTCGCGGCACGGCATCGCGCGCACCCACGCCGCCGCGATTTCGATCGCCAGCGGCATCCCCTCGACCAACTGACAGACGCGCACGATAGAGGACACCTCGTCTTCAAATGAGAAATGCGGTTGCACGCGCCGCGCGGTCTGATCGAACAACTGCACCGCGCTGAAGGATGAAATACTTGCGGTTTCATCCTTCATCCTTCCGCCCTCATCCTTCGGCAAGTCCAGCCCCTCCACCTCGAACACGCGCTCCCACTGCGAATTCAAGCGCTCCCGTGAGGTCGCCAGGATTTTCACGTCCGGCGCATGTTGCAGGATTTCTGTAACGAGTGTCACGCCGTCGAGGAGATGCTCAAAGTTATCCATTATCAGCAGCATTTCTTTCTCGCGGAGATAGCCGAGTAGTTGCGCCTTGGGATCGGCTCGACCGGAAAAAGAAAAATGGAGCGCATCGGCAATTGTGGAAACAAGAGGCTCAGGGGAACCAAGCGCGGCGAGGGGAACGAAAAAGACGCCGTGCAGAAATTCGGGCAGCGCTTCTTTTGCCGCTTGGAGTGCCAATCGCGTCTTGCCGATGCCTCCCGACCCGACCAACGTGAGCAATCGGCAATCTGGATGCGCGACCAGTCTCGCAATCTCCGCGAGTTCTGCCACGCGTCCGACAAACGGCGTCGGTTGCGGCGGCAGGTCCGGCGCGGGCATGCCTTCCGCCGCGCGGAGGCGTTCGGACAGCCCCGTCGTTTCTGCGGACGGCGCGACTGAGAGTTCGGCGCGCAAAACGCGGCGGCAGATTGCGTACTGTGCCAGGGCGGCGCTGCGTTGGCCGCTGCGCGCGAGCAAATGCATCAACTGCCGATGCGTTTCCTCGCGCCACGGCTCCAGTTCCAGCAAGCGGCGCGCGTGCGCGATTCCTGCCGCGTAGCCCGCGCGTCCCCACGCGACCGCTTCGGCAATCAGGCGCGTCAGTATCTCGCTGGCGAGATTGCGCAACCGCGCGCGTTCTACCACCACCCACACTTCGAACTCTGGGCAATCGGCGAGAGAGAAACCCTCCAGGAATTCACCGCGGTAGAGATCAATTGCAGATTTCAGATTGCAGATTTCAGATTGGGGAGGCAAATCTGAAATCTTTAATCCGGAATCTGCAATCCCTTCAAACTCGATGACATCAATCCAGTGCGGGCATTGCAGGTTGAAGGCAACGGTCTGCGGCGTGGTAATCAGGACCGGAGGTTGTGCGGGGATATGGCGAGCGATGCTCCACAAAGCGCGCGAAAGGTAGCGCAGCGCGCGGCGATCCGACCAATCGCCCCAGAAGAGCCCGGCGAGTTTCTCGCGCGACTGGGGAATGCCGGCGACGGTGAGGTACGCGAGCAGCGCGCGATGCTTGCCGGTTTCCAAATCAACCGGCTTGCCAGCCCATTCGACGCTGAGACCGCCTAGCAAGCGCAAGCGCAGTCCTGGAACCCTTTCCAGATTCTCCTCGAGCGGTCGCGTCGCCTTTTGCTTCTTCGCCACGGTTGCCTCCTTTGAGCCAGCGCAAGAGGCACAGGGTCTTAAACACTTTCTAAACGCGCGGGTGCTATGCTCGGCGTAATTATACCACGAATTTGATTCGTAGGAGCATCGAATGCCAGACCCGCCAAAAGTGACGGCGCATCTGTACGTGATTTGGGTGTGGGAGGAGGCGCGCCCGCACGGTCGAGCATCCCCACGGCGGGCGATGGTGCAGGATGCGCGCAGCGGCGAGCGGTGGGGCTTTGCCGATGTCGAGGCGATGCTGCGTTTCCTGCGGGCGCGGGTTGCGGAGGAGAAAGGAGGCGAAAGGGAAACGTGAAACGTAAAGCGCGAAACGTAATCTATCACAACTCACGGAGGTCGAAATGAAAACGCAACCAATGCGACGAATGTCTTACACGATTACGCCGATAGCGCTGCTGAGCCTGCTGGTAATGCTCGGCCAATCGGTCGTGTTCAGTGCGCCCGCGGATCACGAACGGTGGCAGCGTTGGCAACCAGTCGCGCCAGCCGCCGGCACCTTCACCGTCAACTCGGTCGCCGATGATGCCGACGCGAATGTTTTGGATCCCGCGTGCAAGACTGCCAGCGGCGATTGCACCCTGCGGGCAGCGATCCAACAGTTAAACTACAACGCCAGTGCCATCACGACGACGATCAATTTCTACATGTCGGGTCAGACGATCCAGGTCAATTCGACCGGCAACGGCAAATTGCCCGACATCCACTGGCCCGTCATCATTGACGGTACCACAGGGTCGGGCGGCTTGGTCGAACTTGACGGCAGTCTCCCAGCATCTGGAGATGGCTTGACGCTCTACGCGGACAACAGCGCGATCCGCGGGATGGTGATCAATCGCTTCAGTTCTGGCATCATGGTGTTTGGCGACAACAACCTGATTGAAGGCAACCGCATCGGCACCAATGTCGCGGGCACCGCCGCCCAGGGCAACGCTTCAGCCGGGGTGTGGGTCGTGGGGAGCAACAACACTATCCGTAACAACCTCATCTCGGGCAACGACGCGGGCGTCGTGATCAATCCACACTACGGCACTGGCTCCCCCGCGGCAAACAAGGTGGAGGGCAATTACATCGGCACCGATGTCAATGGCTCAGCCGATTTGGGTAACACGCGATACGGCGTGTGGATCTTCAAGTCGCCCAACAACACCATCGGGGGAACGACGACAGGGGCGCGCAACGTCATCTCGGGCAACAACAATCGCGGCATCTGGATCGAAGGCGCCGAAGCGACGGGCAACGTGGTCCAAGGCAACTACATCGGCACCGACACTACGGGTACTGCCGCTCTGCCCAATTCCAGCGGCGGCGCGATGGTCTTTGGCGCGCCCGGCAACACGATCGGCGGGACGACAACCGGGGCAGGCAATGTCATCTCTGGTAATGCCAGTACCGGCATTGAGATCAACAGCAGCGGCGCGACAGGCAACGTGGTCCAAGGCAACTTGATCGGCACCGCCGTCAATGGTACCGCCGCCTTGGGCAACACCAGTCGAGGCATATATGTGAGTTCCTCCTCCAACAACACGATTGGTGGGACGGCAGTCGGGGCAGGCAACACCATTGCCTTCAACGGTCTACAAGGGGTGTTCATCTCAGGCGGCACAGGCAACGCCATTCTGGGCAACTCGATTCACTCCAACACCAACTTGGGGATTGATCTCAGCCCCAGTGGCGTCACGCCCAACGATACTGGCGATGCGGACACCGGCGCGAACAACTTGCAGAACTCTCCGGTGTTGATCGCCGCCACGAGCGGTAGCACCGTCATCACCGGCACGCTCAACAGCACCACCGCCACGCAGTTGAGAGTCGAGTTCTTCGCCAGCGCTGCATGTGATTCTTCGGGCAATGGCGAAGGGCAGATCTATCTAGGCACCACCAACGCCACCACCGACGGTAGCGGCAACGCAAGTTTCGCCGTCACTCTTATCACCACGGCCTCTGCCGGTTATGCCATTACTGCGACAGCGACCGATCCGAACAACAACACCTCCGAGTTCTCCCAGTGCGTTCTGTTGCCGACCAAAGTCTATCTGCCGCTGATTCTGCGGTGACAAGCCAAGGGCAAGAACGCGGTTTCGCCTCTATTTCCGGTAGACGCGGGCTCGGCCCCGCCCTTGCGCGGAGCCCGCGTCAAGCCGCCTGCCCCAGAGATGCGTACGATCACCCAGACGCAGGGCGCGTGCAAAGTCGCTTGACAGGCGATTGAAATCGCGGCAACGACAGCGCCAAGTCGCCCTACGGCGACTATTCAGTATAACGTAGGTCGGCTCCGTGCCTTTGTTGCTGCGACTTGAGTCGCCCATGCTGACTTTGCACACACCCTGGACCCAGACGAGGGTACTATTGCCTTCCTAGGCTATTCATGGTATAAAGTGGGTAAATAGGAACAATACGACTGCCCTTTCAAAGGCATTTCGACAAACGGGTGCAACGAAGCCTGATCAAATCATAGTCCACGAATGCTATGACCATGGACGCCTACTGATCAGGTGGAGCAAATGGCGTAACCGACCGGGTCTTCTCTGGTCGGTTTTTGTTTTCCGCTATCTTTGTCGCGCGATCTTGCGATTTTCTTATATTCTTTTCGGACGACAACTGGTATAATCCGCGCTGCAAGGCAAAGGTAAGCAAGTACCATTGCTTTCCTGCGCCGTTAATGATATATTTGGTTTGGCATTCACTGGATGTCAAGTGCCAGCCAAAGCGCCACCGATCATGAGCCCACTGGCGATATGGTCAAGGAGGGCAGAAAGATGTCTACCTACATGAACACGGATACAATGACGACCCGACCTCACACGCGGAGCGTCGCCGGTCTAGAATTCGTCGTTCAGGACCTGCCGACCGTGAGCGTCGTCATGCCCGCGATGAACGAAGCGAAGAACCTGCCCTACGTCCTGCCGCGCATTCCGCGATGGGTGGATGAGGTCATCTTGGTGGATGGCAACTCGATCGACGACACGGTCCAAGTCGCCTGCCAATTGTGGCCCCGCATCCGCATCGTGCACCAGAAAGGCAAAGGCAAAGGGGACGCCTTGCGCGCCGGTTTCCAAGCCGCGCGCGGAGAGATCATCGTCATGCTCGACGCCGACGGGTCCACCGATCCCGCCGAGATCCCGCTCTTTGTCGCCCACCTGCGCGCCGGCGCGGATTTTGCCAAGGGCTCGCGGTTTGTCCAGGGCGGAGACACAACAGACATGCCGCTCTACCGCAAACTCGGCAACGGCGTTTTCGCTTTGCTCGTTCGATTATTCTTCGGCGGTCGCTATTCGGATTTGTGTTACGGCTACAATGCGTTTTGGGCGCGCTTGTTGCCGTACCTCAATCTGGACGGCGACGGCTTTGAGATCGAGACGATGATGAACATCCGCGCCTTGTATGGCGGATTCCGCATTGCCGAGGTGCCAAGTATCGAGGCGGAGCGAATTCACGGCGTGAGCAATCTCAAGACGATTCCCGACGGCTGGCGCGTGCTCAAGACCATTCTGAAAGAGCGCTTTGCGCGCAATTGGAAGCGCCCATCCCAGCGGCGAGTCCCAGCCACGGCACAGCACGCGATCGGCGGGGCAGACTGAGAGAAGCAGGTGCCGTCTATCTCCGCCCCCGGCGCTTTTAGCGTCGTGATTTGTGCGTACACCCTAGCGCGCTGGGATGAACTCGTCGCGTGCGTCGAGTCGGTACGGCAGCAGACGCTCCCGCCGCGAGAAATCATCGTCGTCGTTGATCACAACCCGGCGCTCCTGGAACGCGTGCGCGCGCAAATCGCCGGCGTGATCGCCATCGAGAACAAAGAGCCGCGCGGATTATCGGGCGCGCGGAACAGCGGCATCGCCATCGCGCAGGGAGATGTGATCGCCTTTCTGGACGAGGACAGTGCGGCTGCGCCGGATTGGTTGGCGCGCCTCCGCGCGGGCTATACCGACCAGGTGATCGGCGTGGGCGGCGCGATCGAGCCGGTGTGGTTGAATGGCAGACCCCGCTGGTTTCCGCCAGAGTTCGACTGGGTGGTGGGCTGCACTTTTTTGGGAATGTCGGAAACCCCGACGCGCGTGCGGAACCTGATCGGCTGCAACATGTCCTTTCGCCGCGAGGTCTTTCAGCAATTCGGGGGTTTCACCAGCGGGATCGGGCGCGTGGGGACACAGCCCGTCGGGTGTGAGGAAACCGAGTTCTGTATTCGCGCTAGACAACGCTCGCCGCAAGGCGAGTTGCTTTATGATCCGCGCGCGCGCGTGTACCATCGCGTTCCCCCCAACCGCGCCGCCTGGAATTACTTTCGCGCGCGCTGTTATGCCGAAGGTCTTTCCAAGGCGCTGATCTCGCGGCTGGTGGGCGCGCAAGCCGGGCTGGCTTCAGAACGCGCGCACACCTTCCGGGTGCTGCCGCGTGGCGTCGTCCGCGGACTGGCCGACGCGTGCCTGCGCCGCGATGTCATGGGCTTGGCCCGCGCGAGCGCGATCATCGCCGGGCTGGCTCTCACCACCGCCGGCTTTTTGATCGGCGCGATTTCCGGCATGATCGCAGCGCGTCAGCGCGGCGCCATGCCCGATCGGCTTGCCCTGAAGAATTCTGCGGATGGATGATGCGAGGATCAGGATGTCTGATTTCACTCCCGCGCGAGTGCTTCAAGTTGAGTTGAGCCAGCCCCTTCCAGACATTGCGTCATGGGATGCCCGCACAGATCAAACGTATCGGCGGGCAATTTATTTGGTTCGGCTGCACACTCAGCCGCTCGGCGTAGTTCAAGTCCTGATGGGTGAGCTGGGACTTGCGGCGGACTTGGCAAAGGAGATTTGGCGCGTTTTGCGCGCGGAGATCGCCGCGCACTTGTCCGCGGACGGCTTGCCGCCGTGCAAAGAACTCTCCGCCGCCGGCTTGCCCTGCGCCGCTCTGCCGCCCTGCTTGCGCGCGCGCCAGGCGATATTGGACAATCCGCCTTTTGTGAGTATCATTATAGGGACACGCGACCGCCCCGACCAGTTACGCGCCTGTTTGCGTTCGCTGCTCATGCTCGACTATCCGCGCTATGAGATCGTGGTCGTTGACAATGCGCCGAGCACCTCGGCAACCGCCGACCTGATGCGCCAAGAGTACGGCGCGTCGACGCGGGTACGCTATTTGCGCGAAGACTATCCGGGCGTCGCCGCCGCGCACAATCACGGTTTGGCGCACGTCCAATCCGAATTGGTCGCGATTGCCGATGACGACGTGGTGGTGGACCGGCATTGGCTCATCGAACTGGTCCGGGGTTTTGCGGTCACCGAGAACGTGGGGTGTGTCACCGGGATGATTTTCCCGGCGGAGATCGAGACGCCCACCCAGGGATGGATCGAGCAGTCGGTCGGCTTTAACAAGGGCTTTGCGCCGCGCGTCTTTGATCTTTCCGAGAACAAACCAAAGCATCCGCTCTATCCCTACACGCCCGGCATGTTCGGTTCCGGCGCGAACATGGCGTTCAAGACCGCCGCGCTGCGCGCGATCGGCGGCTTTGATCCGGCATTGGGCGCGGGCACTCTCGCGCTCGGCGGCGAAGACCTTGCGGCTATGTTTGACATCGTGACGCACGGTTATCGCCTGGTGTACCAGCCCGCTGCCATCGTGCAGCATTGGCATCGCCGCGACTATGCCGGGCTGCGCCGGCAAGCGTACGGCTACGGCGTGGGGCTCGCCGCCTTTCTGACTCGGGCGATCGTAGTGCGCCCCAGTCGGCTTTTTGATTTTATCGTCCGCATACCTGCCGGGCTGGCGTACGTGTTCAGTGCTCGGTCGCCGATCAATGCGCGCAAGTCACCCGATTATCCCAGCGAGTTGACCCAAATCGAGCGCAGGGGGATGCTCGCCGGTCCGTTTCGATACTTGCGGAGTCGGTGGCAAGCGCGGACTCGCTCTTAGCCACAGCCACGATAGCACATCTTTGAATCGCCGCTTGGCGGCGAATTATTGATGTGCCATCGCACAGGGGACACAGAGAAAACGGATCTTTCCCTCTGTGTTCTCTGTGCGCGCTGTGGCTGACCTGGACAGTTGCATCCAAGCATGAATACTCCTATTCCGATTCTGGTCTATCACAGCATTGCGACAGAGAGCGCGCCGCGGTTTAGAACTTTTACCCTGCCGCCCAGTTTGTTCGCCGCGCAAATGGCGCATCTGAATCAAGCGCGCTATACGCCAATCACCGCGACCCAACTCGCGCGCGCGATGACGGACCCAAGCATTCGGCTCGCGGAACGCACGCTGCTGATCACCTTTGACGATGGTCTGGCTGATTTTTTCACCGCCGCGCTGCCGGTATTGCGGCAGTACAATTTTCCGGCGACGCTGTACATCGCCACCGGTTTTGTCGGCGGCACGAGCCGCTGGCTGCGTTACGCCGGCGAAACCAATCGCCCCATGCTCACCTGGTCGCAGATCGCGGAAATCAGCAACAACGGCGTGGAATGTGGCGCGCACAGTCACACGCATCCGTACCTCGACATCATTCCGCCGGCGCAAGCCCAAGACGAAATCATGCGCCCGAAGATGGAACTGGAACAACATTCGGGTCGCGCGGTCGAAACCTTTTCCTATCCGCATGGCTATCATTCGGCGGCGGTCAAGCAACTGGTGCGCCAAGCCGGTTACTCTTCCGCATGCGCGCTGAAACATGCCACCAGCGCTCTGAGCGATGATCGTTTCGCCCTAGCGCGCATCATCGTCACACCCGATACAACCCTCGATCAGTTCAGCCAGTTGGTCAAGGGCAGCGGTCTGCCCATCGCGCCGACGCGCGAACGAACCCGAACCAAAGTCTGGCGGTTCGTGCGCCGCTCGACGCGGTGGCTGAACTCGCGGCTCGAACCAGACAGCGAGTAAGTAATGACTGATCTCGCGATGCCCCCCGCGCAACTTGATCTGCGCGCGGCTGCGGCGCTTTCAGCGCAAGCCGCGCCGCTCCGCGTCCACAACCTCCTCAACGACTTGCGCGCGCTCGCGCCGCTACTCGTGGATCAGTTGCGGCAATCCGCTTGGCTCGACGCCTATCTGCTCGCCGCCGGCATGAACCAGATCGTCGAGGACTATCTCCACCCCGATTCTTTCCTCTTGGGGCGCGCCGCCAAATATCTGACGCAACTGGGCGCGCCGCCGGGATTGTTTGCCGCGCGCATCGCGCAAGGGCTGAGCGCAGTCATCGCGCGCCTCCACGCGTATCAGCCGGAAACGCGGCGCGTGATGCGTTGGCAAACCGATTGGGCGGCGTTCACGCAACAACTCGCGAATCTGGTCGCCGACGCAACCGGCGCGCGCGCCGACACCCAGCGCGTCGTTCCAAAGGCAGAACTGGTCCGATCAGGCGAAACGCTGGTCGCGCAATCGAAACATTTCCCACCGCGCCTGCTCGACGCGATACTGCGCCTGCCATCGTGCTTCCGCGGCTTTGACCAACAGCCCGCCGATCTGGAGCGCATGGTGCGAGAATTCTCACAGCGATTTCCCGACCGCCGCAAACCGTTGGTCGTCGTCGGCATCCGCACCTCCGGTAGTTACCTCGCGCCGCTGCTGGCGGCTTTTCTGCAAGCGAACGATTACCCGGACGTGCGCGTTATGACTCTGCGACCCGAACGCCGATTGTTCGCAGCCGAGCGCGCGCTGCTCCAACGCGCGATCCAGCAAGACGGGTTGGTCCTAGTGACCGACGATCCGCCGGTCACCGGCAGCGCGATGTACAAGTCGCTGAAGGAATTGGAGCGGCTCGGCGTCCCCGGTCGGGCGATCGTCCTCCTGTTGCAACTGTTCGGAGCGCGCGACACAATGCCCCGGCTCTTGCAGCAATATGTGAGCGTGCTTGTCCCGTGGGACGAATGGCACATTCACGCACAACTCGCGCCGCACGCGATTCAGGCGGCGCTAACCGGACTCGTATCAGAAACCCTCAAGGTTCAAGTGACTGAGGTCGAACGACTGCCGCTGCCGCCGCGCAAATCCCCGCGCAGCCACGTCCACGCGCTCTACCGCGCGCGCCTGGTTGACTCGCGCACCGGCGCGCAATGGGATCAGCGCGTTTTCGTCAAAGGGGTTGGGTTGGGGTATTTCGGCGCGTACTCTCTGGCAGTGGCAGAGAAACTGCACGATTTTCTGCCAACCATCTACGGACTCCACGCCGGCTTGTTCTACCAAGCCTGGCTGCCGGAAGAACGGCGCGTGACCGCGATCGCGCCGGGACAAGCACACGCGCTCGCCGCGCCGATAGCCGCGTACGTCGCGGCGCGGCACCGCGCGCTCGCGCTTGACGAAGACATCGGCGCGCGACTGTTTGGCGAAAGTCCGGCGTGGGAAGTCGCCAGCAATTTGCTCAGCCGCGTCTACGGAAGCGCCTGGCCCTTTATGCGAATTCTGGTCGTAGATCCGATCGTCAAACATCTCTTGCGCGTCGAGCATCCTTCCGTTGTAGATGGTCGGATGCCGCTCTCGCACTGGTTTGTGGACGACGCCGGCGCCGGGCTGCTCAAGAGCGATTTCGACGAAGGCACCTTTTCCAACGCGGTCGAACTGACGAGTTACGATTCAGTGTTCGAACTCGCGAGTCTCGTCGCCCACTGCGATCTCGCCGGCGCGACGCCTGACCAGGTTGATGAATTGGCGCGACATCTGCGCGCGACGTACACGCGACTCGCGCGCGCGCCGGTGGACGCGGAGCGCTGGCTCCTCTACCAACTGGTCCACCTCTGGGACGTTCAACACACCGACTCTCAGCAGGCGAACCGCGTCCGGCGCGCATCCGCGCGCGCGATGCAGCGCTACTTTGCCGAGGTTTTCTTTCGAGATTTGCCGCTAAACCAGCATCCCTCGACTCGCTCCGCTCAGGATGCCGCACTCTGCGCGATTGACATTGATGGCGTCCTGGAGGCATCGCTGCTGGGTTTCCCTGGACTGACGCCGACTGGCGCGCTGACGCTCCGCGCTTTGGCAACGCACGGCTATCGTCCCGTTCTGGCAACGGGGCGCTGTCTGGACGAAGTGCGCGAGCGCTGCCACGCCTACCGCCTTGCCGGCGGCGTCGCCGAGTACGGCGCGGTCGTCTACAATCGTCAGGCCGAACGCGTCGTATCCCTCTTGTCCGAACGCGATCGCGCTGATCTCGATCGCCTGCGCTCGGTCTTGTCCAGGATCGAAGGCGTCTTTTTGGACGACGAGTATCGCTACGCCGTGCGCGGTTATCGGTATGATCCGACCGGTCGCAGACGCAGTTTGGATCTGGGAACGATTACCGCCGCGCTTGCGGACGCGGGAATGTTAGAGCGCATCCGACCGATCGTGGGTCAAGCCCAGACCGATTTCATGGTCATCGGAATTGACAAAGGCGCGGGCTTGCGCGTCCTTGCCCAAGACCTGGGTGTGGATGATCGAGCGAACGATGCCAAGCCCCTGGCGTTCGCGGTGGGTGATGCGTCTCCCGACCTGCCGATGTTCGAGTTAGCCGCGTGCGCGTGCGCGCCAGCCAACGCGGACGCGGCGGTGCGAAACGCCGGTGTGAAGGTCATGTCGAGACCGTATCAGCGCGGCTTGGCGCAGGCGGCGGCTCTACTCCTGGGACACTTTCCCGGCAGTTGTGCGCTCTGTCGCGTACCGCCGCTCTCCGCCGACGCGCACCTGCTCAACGATTTGCTCGCCGCGCCGGAAGTTGGCAGATGGGGTAGACTCGGAAAGGCTATCCTTCTCAGTCTCCGGGCAACACGATAAGAAGAAGTAGTTGCATGCAAGTCCATTCGCTGACAGTGACCAGCCCCGCGCCGCGTGCGGTCTGGCTCGACGTGCTCAAAGCGGACCCGGCTGCGCTCGTCTCTCAGACGCCGGCGTGGCTCGACGCGATGTGCGCGACCGGCGGTTACGCAGATGCGAGTCGTCTCTACGAAACGCGCGAGGGGCGGCGTTTGGTGCTGCCGATGGCACGCCGCGCACATTTGCCTCACGCGCTGGCAACTCAGGCGTCTTTTCCGAATGCGTGGGGCATGGGTGGGCTGATCGCGCCGGGAGGTGTTCGCACGGAAGAAATCGCCGCCGTCTTGGCGGACCTGGCGCGACAGCCGGCGCTGCGCACCTTGATTCGACCCGATCCCTTGGCTGGCGAGAAATGGGCAGCCGCCAAGCCCGCCGGCGTGATCGCGATCCCGCGCCTGGCGCACGTGCTCGACCTGCAAGGCGGATTCGATCAGGTTTGGACCAAGCGCTTTACAGGCACCGCGCGCACGGCCGTCCGCAAAGCCGAACAATCCAATCTCACCGTGCAATGTGATACCACCGGCAAACTGGTCCCGATTTTCTACGATCTCTTTTCTCGCTCACTCGACCGCTGGGGCAAACAGCAGCACGAGCCGTTGTGGCTGGCGCGCTGGCGCGGGCAACAGCGCGATCCGCTCCGCAAGTTTCAGGTCTTGGCGAAGACGCTGGGCGACGCGTTCCGCATCTGGGTCGCCTGGGCCAACGGGCAGCCCGCCGCGACGATCCTGGTGCTGCAAGGCGCGAACGCGTCCTACACGCGCGGCGCGATGGACAAGGAACTTGCCGGTCCCACTCGAGCGAACTATTTGCTTCACCAATTGGCGATCGAGGAGGCGTGCCGCGCCGGGTGCCGTTACTATCACATGGGCGAGACCGGCGCATCGGCGGCGCTGGCTCAATTCAAGACCCGGTTTGGCGCAACGGCGTACGCCTACGCCGAGTATCGGCTAGAACGGCTCCCCATAACGAACGCAGACAGAAAACTGCGCGACCTGGTCAAACGACTCATTGGGTTCAAGGATGCGTAGCCATAGGGTTGTCTCTCATGTACTCAGCAGTTAGGCGTCGCTTGCAAACTTCAGTTGCCCAGATCATGGCCCACGCGCGGACGCCGTTGTATCGCAACGGCTATGCGTTGATCCTCAGTTCCGTCTCCACGTCGGGACTGGGCGTAGTCTATTGGATTCTGGCGGCGCGCATCTATGCAGCCGAGATCGTCGGGCTAAATTCGGCGGCGATCTCCGCCATGATGTTTCTTGCCGGCGTGTCGCAACTAAACCTGATGAGCGCGTTGATGCGCTTTATCCCAAAGATGGGGCGCGCCACCCGGCAGTTTGTGATCAATACGTATCTGATCGCCACCGCCGTGGCGGCGGCGGCGAGTCTGGTGTATATTCTGGGGCTCGAGACGTGGTCGCCGGCGCTGGGCTTTATTCGTTCGGACTTGCTCTTTGTCCTCTGGTTCAGCGCGGCGACGATGGCTTGGTGCATTTTCGTGCTCCAAGACAGCGCACTCACCGGCTTGCGGCAGGCGACGTGGGTGCCGATCGAGAACTCGATCTTTGCCATTGCGAAACTCGTCCTACTGCTCGCCCTGGCGGGACCCTTTCCGCAGTACGGCGTGTTCGCCTCGTGGACGATCGCGCTGATGCTGTCGCTGCTGCCCACCAACTTTTTGATTTTTCAGTATCTGATTCCGCGCCATGTCCAAGAGACCCAGGATCAACAAGCGCCGCCCGCGCCCAGCCAGGTCGCGCGGTACGTCGCGGGCGATTACGTCGGCTCTTTGTTTTGGCTCATGGCGACCACCTTGATGCCGGTCATCGTGATCGAGATCGCGGGCGCGGCGGCAACCGCGTACTTTTACTTGTCCTGGACGATCATCAACTCGCTCTACAACTTTAGCGCGGATATGGGCGCATCGCTCATCGTCGAAGGTTCGCGCGATCCAGCCAAGTTGGGCATCTACAGCCAGCGCATGGTTTTCCAAACTGCCAAGATCGTGACGCCGCTCGTCGTGGTTTTGCTGGTGGGCGCGCCGTGGATCCTTGCCATCTTTGGCGGCGACTATGCCGCCGAAGGCGCGGTGCTGTTACGAATCCTCGCGCTGTCAACCATTCCGAACATCATCACCGCGCTCTACATCGCCACAGCGCGCGTGCAACGCCGCGTCACCGCGGTCGTCGTCGTGCTCGCCACGTTGTGCGTGCTCGTCCTCGGTTTGAGTTTCGTCCTCTTGAAGATGGTGGGAGTCGTGGGTGTCGGCTGGGCTTGGCTGATCAGCCAGAGCATGATTGCCAGCGTGCTATTATTTACCCAGTTTCGCCGACTCTGGGTTTCACTCCCGGAAGACAGACGATCGCCAAGCCAGTCGCGCACGACGCCGACCCAATTGATTTACCGGCTCGCAGTCATCGTGCGACCGCTCGTCCTCGTTGGTCAGCCGCTATTGAATTACTGGAGCAACCGAACTCGTTTTGCCCAGGTCGCCAAGTTCATGCCCGACATTCTGCCGACGATCCCATCCATCGCCGGTGCGCCGCCGATCAGGTGGACCGAGCAGCGCTGTATCCGCACCGTGAACGATATGGTGGTGATCGCGGTCGGTCCGCCGAATCGCCCGCCCGCGGCGCTGGTCAAGTTGCCGCAAAGCGCTTCCGCCCGAACAAGTTTACACCGGCACAAGACGGTGCTAGAGACGCTCGGCAAGGATTCACGACTGGGTGAATGGCGCGCGCTGTTGCCCACGGTGTTGGCGGCGGGCGATGTCTCGGGGCAGCCGTACCTGGTCGAGCAGATCATGCCCGGAGTTGACGCGCGGCGTATCCTCGGCGAACCAGCCGCGCGTGCACGCTTTCAAATCGCCGCGGCAAGCTCAATCGGGCAACTGCACGCGCGGACTGCCGCCTCGGTCATCGTCAACGAAGGATTGCTCGAGTGCTGGATTGACGAGCCGCTGCGCGCGATCCGCGACGCGCAGACCGCCGACCAGCAAAAAGCCATTGAGCGTCTGGCGGTCGAGTTGCGTCAAGCCCTGGTAGGGCGCAGACTAGTCGTCAGTTGGATTCACGGCGATTTCGTGCCAGATAACATCCTGGTCACACCGGACGGGAGCGCTCTGCTCGGAATTGTAGATTGGGAACTTGGCCAACCCGACGACCTGCCGCGGCTCGACCGGTTGCATCTCTTGCTCTCGACACGCGTCCTCGCGCAGCGCCGCGAACTGGGCGATGTTTTGCGCGCGCTGCTGGGGGGCGAGCCGTGGACGCCGGAGGAGCAGGCGCTCCTGGATCGAGAACCCGCCGCATTGACGGGTGACAGCGTATCCCCGCGCGCCATGTTGCTGCTCGCCTGGCTGCGCCACGTATCGGCAAACCTCACGAAATCAACCCACTATGCCACCCACTGGTTGTGGCTTGCCAAGAACGTCCAAGCCGTGCTACAATTGGTGTAGCCGTTAATGACCACCAATTCAATCTCCCGCGCCCAGCCAAGCGGCGCGACGAAAACGATACCGCTGGGAATAACCGCGAGCGTAGTTCTCACGCTGTGCGCTATCGCGCTGTGGGGCGTTTCACTCTCTCAAGTCAATCTCAGCCGCATGGACGACTATGGGTTGATGTCGGTCCTGCCCTGGACATTCTACGCCGCGTTCATTCTTTTGACGATTGGTTTCGCCCTAGCCCTGCATCAGCCGCAATTGTCCGAACCGATTCTACTCCTCGATCTCGGCGTTCTGATCCTATTCATTCACGGCACGCCGCAACTTCTCTACGGAACGCTGCGGTACGCCTGGGCTTGGAAGCACATCGGCGTTGTCGAGTTCATCCAGCGGCATGGCAGCATAGACCCGAACGTAGACGCGTACCACAACTGGCCCGGCTTTTTCGCGCTGGGCGCGCTCTTTACCGATGCGGCGGGACTCGACAGCGCGCTCGGCTATGCCGGCTGGGGCCCGGCGTTTTTCAACCTTGTCTTCGTCGGCGCGCTCTTGATGATCTTCAAAACGCTCACTACCGATCGGCGCCTGGTCTGGCTGGGCGTCTGGTTCTTCGCGCTCACCAACTGGATCGGGCAAGATTATTTCTCCCCGCAGGCATTCGGCTATTTCCTCTATCTGATTGTCATCGGCATCTGCCTCGCGTGGTTCCGCGTGACGACGCCGCCAGGCAAGTTGGCGATCAAGCGGTGGGTCCGGCTCGACCGGCTGGCGTCCCGCCTGCGCGATCTTTTCACTCGCGCGCTGAACAGCGCGCCGCCCGGACCGCCTTCCCATCCGTACCAACGCGTCGGGATGATGATGATCGTCCTCCCGATCTTGGGCGTAGTCGCCGCCAGTCACCAACTCACGCCGTTCATGATGATCAGCGCGCTGGCGGCATTGGTGGTCCTGCAGATCACCACCACGCGCAATCTTCCGCTGCTGATGGTCGTTTTCACCGGGACCTGGATGCTGTACCTCGCCGAGGCTTTTTTGCGCGGCAATCTATACTGGGTGGTTGACTCGATCGGGCAGTTGTTCCAGGTATCCAGCCCCGACCTGGTGGACATTTCGATCGCCAGTCGTGATCAAGCGGTGGTAGCCATCGTCGGCCGAGTGTTCACCGCCTTCGTCGGGTTGCTGGCGCTGCTGGGCGGCATCCGCCGGCTGCGCGCGGGCTATTGGGACCTGGCGGCGATTACGTTGATCGTCGTCCCGTTCGCGATGCTCGTCGCGAATTCGTACGGCGGCGAGATGCTGTTCCGCTCGTACTTTTTCGCGCTCCCGTTCTTGGCTTTTTTCGCTGGAGCGTTGCTGCAGCCCCGCCCGGCAGCCGGCGCGTCAGGGTGGAGAACGGCAGCCACGATCTTGTTGAGCGGCGCGCTCTTCGTGGGATTGCTGTTCGCGTACTATGGCAAAGAGCGCATGTACTTTTTCACGCGGCCAGAGGTGGCTGCCGCGCAGTATCTGTACGACGGCGCGCCCAAGGGTTCGATCTTTGTGAGCGTGACCTGGGACTATCCTTCGCTATTCCATAACTACGAGTACTATCGAAACGCGCCGATCTGTTGTGGCAGCAAGCAAATACTGCCGCGCGGGCAGGCGACCCTCGTCGCGGATCTTCTGCGTCTGATGAAATCACACCCGGTGGGCTATGTGATTTTCTCGCGGGGTCAACGCGCGCACGTCGAAATGATCGGCTTGATGCCGCTGGACCAATTGGCAATGGCAGAGCAAACGATCAGGCAGTCCACGGAGTTTCGATTGGTTTACCAGAATTCGGACGCCGAAATCTACGCGTGGGTCAATCCTGGCGGTGGAGTCGGAAAATGAAGCGGGCAACCTGGCTGCCAGTCACCATCATGGCGTTTGCGTTTGCCGCGGTCTTTATGGCGCTCGCCGATTTGCATACGCTCTTTCGCGCGGCGATCGTCTTTGCTTTTCTGCTCTTCTGCCCGGGGATGGCGTTCGTCGGCTTGCTGGGGCTAGACGATCGTTTGACCGAATTGATCCTCGCGATTGCCCTGAGTCTCACACTGGACACGCTCACGGCGATGGTCATGCTGTACATCGGCGTATGGTCGCCGCTGGGCGGTCTCATGGCGCTGGCGGGGCAGAGCGTGGTTGGCTCGACGCTCCAGGTCGCGCTAGCGAGTCGCGCGCGAGTCGGAGGTACGCCGTAATGCCATTCGTGCCTGCCGAACAACTCGCCGCCCTGGTGGACTGGCTGTACCGGTTTCTGCTGTATGGTCTCGGCGCGATCGCGATCGTCTTTGTGATCGGGCTGCTGGTCGAACAAGAGATAGTCCGCGCCTACCGCGGCGCATCGCATCAAGATCCGGCGATCAACACCGCGATCATCATACCGCTCTTGATTGCGTTCTTCGTTCTCGCGATGGTGCACGTTCTGCGGATTCTGGGGTTGCTGTGATTGTCGCTGCGGAATTTGCGACGCACCTAAAGTCCGTCGCAAGACTGCGCGAACGTCTTCCAACTCAAGCGCGGCTAAAAGCACAGGCACCCTAGACGAGATGGATTTCGTCTAGGGTGCCTTTCTTTCGCGAGAGATCAGAAACCCGTTTTTCTAACCTTGCGCAGGTTGCGGAAGGGTATGCGAAAGCGACGGTTCTTGGCCAGGAAAGCGCATTTCATTCGAAGACGGCTGACGAACCTTCGCAAGGTTGGGCTTACGATACTTGGTTGCCTACCGCGGCGGCGGAATCGGCGAGGTTCGCAGAGTCGCAAAGTCGTTGGCGGCATAGTACGGCGACGCGATCCCCGCCGCAAACGCCGCCTGCGCCGCTGACGACGTCTCGATCGCCCAATCCACGTCATAGTCGTTCACGTTGAACCAGATGAACGCTTTGATGTTTGGAAAGTTCTTGGGCAACTGCACCGTCAGCACATCCGTGATCCACGCCGCCTTGGACCCACCATACTCGCTGGACGAAGTCTCGCCGATCATCATCGGCTTGGTCGGCGCGATCTTTAGAATGTGATCGTACGTCGGCTTGAAGATATCGTAGAACTTCCACCAGCCGTACGGATGCGCCGGGTGTTCGCCCCAGTTGTAGCCGTCTATGCACGTCCAATCCACGTACGCGTCGCCCGGGTACAACTGCTCCAGCGGAATCGTCGTGCTCTTCTCCGTGTTCGGACACCACACCCACGACACATTCGTCGCGCCGACCTGGGTGAAGATGTCGTGGATGTGCCGCCACGCCTGAACGTATTGCCCCGGCTTGTTGCCATTCCGCAACTCGCTCCACGCTTCCCAGTCTCCGTTCATCTCCGCGTCAAACCGCAGGAAGAAGGGATAGCCCCAGTTCTTGGCGTCGGTCGCCCATTGGCGGATGTACGCGTCGTGCGTTCCGTTGATGATCGTGCCCAACGCCAATGCCGGTTGGTCGTAGCGATGTCCGGTAAACGTATAGTCCTGCGAATCCCAATCGAACAGCGAGAGCATGCCGCGCTGGCGCACCGTCTCCATGAGCGTCGCATCGAAATTCTGATACGCGCCGTACTTTTGCCAACGCAAGCCCCATTCCAGAATGGACATTTTCTTCCCGGTGCGCGCTTCAAATTGGTCAATCGTCCCCGTATCCTTGGGCGGCGCGTGCGGCGACTCGACGGAATTGCCCAAGATATACGCGCCCCAATAAATCGAGGCGCCCTGAGCCGGCGGCGATGCGACGGCGGTCGGCGTGGGCAGGGCGATCTTGGTCGGCGTCGGCGGCAGCGTGCCCGCGAGCGCCGCTCGCAACGCGACGAGTTGACCGATGTTGGAATTATATGGCGCGCCGGAAGTTCCGATCCGGTTTCCCGTTGTGCCGGCGGAGGGTAACGCCTGATCCGCCATCGCCGAAGTCGTGCCGGCTGTGCTGGCGGTCCACTGCCGCGCCATCCCAGAAGGCGGAGTCACAGTCGTTCCCGTGGTGATCGCGGCGAAAAAGACCAGTCGAGCACTCGGCGCGCTGGCAGTCACCGACGGCACGGTGATCGGCGCGGTCGAATCGTTGTATTGCGCGCTGCTTGCGTCTATTGGCGCGGCGTTGTCCACGCCAGCATAAGCCGCCATTCCACCTGCGGCTTGCTGCGAACTGTTAAAGGTCCAGGTAAAGCCAGCCGGTTCAGAATTCGAAACAACCTTGGAGTAGAGTCCGACGGCAATCGAATTCGTGGTCGTATCGCGACGAATCAACGACCAACCCGGTGGCGCGGTCATCGCGGTATACGCGCCTCTGACCACAAGGTGCGCGATCAAGACATCGCCGCTGGCAATTCCGGCGGGCGCGTTGATCGTCAGAGAACTTGCGCCGGACGCGTTGTTTGCGGTTGATACGCTGCGGAGCGTAATCCCCGTCGCCGGCTTTGCCGGCGCGGTCGGCGATGCGATCGGCGTTGGCGTCAGAGTCGCGGGCGCGGTCGTAGGCAAAACGGTTGTCGGCGTGCGTGTACTCGTGGGTGTGGCAGTTGCAGTAGGAAGCGTCACGCTGCCCGCGCGCCCACCCAGGTCAATCGTCCAATAATGGTGATAGATGGGATCCCGGCTGGCGTACGCATAGCCGACGCCGAGTTCCGTGGTGTCCGCGCTGAACAGAATCTTGGCGGCGTCCGGGTTGGCGGTCAGCGCGGCGACCACCTGCGCGGGCTTGACGTATCCCGCGCTGATCAACTCTGAGAGCGTCTGGGATTGCGCGTAACCGGCGGCGCTAGCGCGCTGCGGCGGCGTCGCGCCGCGGCCGTCCACGCTCGCGAACTTGAACGTCTGCGCCATGTCTTGAGAATGTCCGCGCGCCGCGCGCGCCAGCGCGGGGTTTGTGCGGAGCGCCGGCAAGCCCTTGGCGGCGCGCGCTTGATTGACCGCCGAGAACAGTTGCCGCTCGAGCGCATTGGCATCGGGATTGGTCGAACCCTGGGTCGGCGAGTCATTCGCCAAGGATTGGAGCAGCGTCCCCTGTTGACCATCGCTGAAGAACCAACCGATGGCGTACTGCTGGGTCACCGGGGCTGCCTGGATGACGCCGGTAAAGACGACTGCCCACAGCGCGCCCCCTAGCAAAACGATGAATATGCTATACGCGTGGTGCAGCGGTCGCCGCGCGCGCGATACTTGTGTTGGCGATTGTTGCTGAACGGACACTTTCGACCTCTCTCCCGGATAGCGCAAGTTGACTGCCGAATGGCATTTCGGTTGAGAGTAGCATACGCCATAACGCGCAAGATGTCCATAGTACTTCTTTGTCAGTCGAAACAAAGAGGCGTCCCGGGCGAAAAGCGGTCTCGTCCAGGACGCCTCTGTTGCGATGCTTGTGCGCCTACCGCAGCGGCGGAATCGGCCAAGTATCCAGGTTGGCAAAATCGTTCGTGGCATAGTACGGCAGCGCGATTCCTGCCGCAAACGCCGCCTGCGCCGATGACGATGTTTCGATCGCCCAATCCACGTTATAGTCAATCACGTTGAACCAGATAAACGCCTTGAGGTTTGGAAAGTTCTGTGGCAACTGGACCGTCAGCACATCCGTGATCCACGCTGCCTTGGAACCGCCGTTCTCGGTGGACGCCACCTCGCCGATCATCATCGGCTTGCTCGGCGCGATCTGCAGAATGTGGTCGTACGTCGGCTTGAAGATGTCGTAGAAATTCCACCAACCCGGCGGCGGGCCTCCCCAATTGTAGCCGTCCATGCACGTCCAATCCACGTACGCGTCGCCCGGGTACAACTGCTCCAGCGGAATCGTCGTGCTTTTCTCCGTATTCGGACACCATACCCAGGTCACGTTCGTCGCGCCGACCTGAGCGAAAATGTCGTGGACGTGCCGCCACGCTTGAACGTACTGCCCCGCGCTATTCCCATTCCGTAGTTCGCTCCAGGGTTCCCAATCCCCGTTCATTTCGGCGTTGAATCGCAAGAAGAAAGGCCGCCCCCAGTTCTTGGCGTCGGTCGCCCATTTCCGGATGTACGCGTCGTGTGTTCCATTGATGATTTTGCTCAACGCGAAAATCGGCTGATCATACTTGGGGCTAACGCCATAGTCCGACGAATCCCAATCCATCAGCGTGATCTCGCCGCGCTGCCTCACCTTTTCCATGAGGGCGGCGTCGAAATTGAAATACTCGCCGTATGCTTGCCAGCGCTGGCCCCATTGCAGGATAGATATCTTCTTTTGCGCGTGAGATTCAAAAGTATCAATCGGCTGCGTGTCCCACGGCGGCGCATGTGGCGTCTCGTGGATGTTTCCCAAGATAAACGCGCCCCAATACACCGAGGGGGTTTGGTTGCTAACCCACGGAAAGAAAAGCGTGAACGCGGGATTAGCAAGCGAACGAGCCGCGCGCGGGGCAAGCGGCGTGCCGCTCGCGCTTGCAAAGGTGCCCGCGCGAATCGGAAGCGAGAGGGTCGTCGAATTCGTTGGAGAGGCAAGTATCTCGCCGGAGGGGCTAGAACTAATTGAGAGGCAACCCAATACCAAAGCCAGCGTGCCTCTTACGGCAACATGCAATCTCGATTCCAAACGCACTTTAGCACTCGCTATGCCCGCACGAATAGCACTTGCGGCAGCCCTCTTCGTTCACAAACGACGCCTGACCGCACTCGGGGCAAAGGTCGCCCACCTGGAACAACTGCAACTGCTTCGCGTCCGGGGCTTGATCGGGCAACGTATGCGGCTGACCCAGATCTTCCGCCAACGCTTGCGCGATGCCGTCCGGCAGCGAACGGACGCGCTGCAAGCCAAAGCCCATCGGGCGCCCGCCGCCGATGCCGCTCAACTGGTTGACGATTTCCTGCATGCGCTCCGTTGGCGTCATGGGCGATGGCAGACGCAGCGCGAGCGAAATCAATCGCCCGATCGCTTCGCTGACCGCCGCGGTATCCGACCCGGCTTTGCCGACGTTGCAGAATACTTCAAACGGCTGATCCTCGCCGTTCCGATTGACCGTGACGTACGCTTTGCCCAACGGCGTCGCGATTTCATGGGTCTGACCATGCACCACGCGCGGACGCGGTTTCTTGGTCGGCTCGACCGCGCCGCGCGCCGATTTGCGCGTCGCGCTCGCCGTCTCGCGCGTCTCCAAAACCACATCCTCCCGCGAGCCGGCGACGTAAACCGTAATACCCTTGCAGCCCAACTTCCACGCGAGAAAGTACGCCTGCGCCACATCGTCCAGCGTGGCAGTCGCCGGAAAGTTGATCGTCTTCGAAAGCGAGTTATCTACAAATGCCTGCATCGCGGCTTGCATCCGCACATGCTGCGGCGGCGTGATGTCGCTGGCGACGACGAATACGTCGCGCAGTTTCTCCGGCACTAGTTCAACATCCTGGCACGTGCCAGTGATACGGATGCGCTCGAACATCTTGGCGCGCGTCGCGGCGTCCACTTGGGCGTCTATCAACGCGCACTCGAACAACGGGCTGACGTAATCGAGTTGCAGGTCCTTGCCATTGTCGTTGACGTGGCGAGTGTACGCCAGCGCAAAGACCGGTTCGCAGCCGTACGATTCCACGCCCGCGACGGTGGCGATGGTCCCGGTCGGCGCGATCGTCGTCTGCGCGGCGTTGCGAATGCCGTGCTTTTTGATGCCGGCGACGATTGCGTTCCAGTCGAGCGCGGGGCGTCCCCAGTCACACGCGAACGGTTCGATGGGCTGGGGTGGGGTCCATTTCAGATTCGCCGGGTCGTAGATTGACCCTTTGATCGCCGGGAACGCGCCGCGCGTCCGCGCGAGTTCGATGCTCGTCTCCATCGCGTAGAAACGCACAAACTCCATCACCTGCCCGGCGAAATCTTCGCCCGCGCGCGAGCCGTAGCGCACGCCCAGGCGATACATCGCATCGCCCAAACCCATGATGCCCAAACCGATGCGGCGCGCGCGGTGCGCGGCTTGCGCGAGTTCTGGCACCGCCGGCACGTACTTGTTCGCGTCCACCACGCCGTCGAGAAAACGCGTCGCGAGTTCAACCGACGCGCGCAATTGCGCCCAATCCATTTTGTTGTCGGGCATGATGTGCTGAGCCAGATTGATCGAGCCGAGGCAGCAGTTTTCGTATGGCCCGAGCCATTGCTCACCGCATGGATTTGTTGCCTCGAGTTCGTACAGATGCGGCACGGGGTTCTGCCGATTCGCCGCGTCGAGGAAGAGAACGCCGGGTTCGCCGTTGTGGTGCGCGTGCTTGACGATCTCGTCGAACAGTTCGCGCGCGCGGAGGGTGCGCCACACCTTGCCATCGCGCGGATTGATGAGGTCGAAATCCGCGTCGTTCTCGACGGCGCGCATGAACGCGTCCGTGACGCCGACGGAGATGTTGAAATTGCTGATGTGTCCTTCAACCGTCTTGCAGCGAATGAATTCGAGAATGTCCGGGTGATCCACGCGCAGGACCGCCATGTTGGCTCCACGCCTTGTACCGCCTTGGGCCACCTCCCCGAACGCGGTATCATAGACGCGCAGGAAGCCAACGGGGCCCGTCGCAACACCGGCGCTGGTCTGCACGCGATCGCCGCGCGGGCGCAGGCGCGAGAACGAAAAGCCGTTGCCGCCGCCGGTCTGCTGAATCAGCGCCGCCGCGCGCAGCGTCGAAAAGATGCCGCGCGCGTCGCGGCCCATGTCGTCGGCGATCGGCAGGACGAAACAATTATGAACGACCACTCCTTCGGTAACGTAGGAATGATCCTCGTCCACTTCGCAGTTGTACACGGTGCCACTGTAATCTTGTGCTTCGACGTTTTGTACTTCAAAGTAGACGGAATCGCCCTGTCGGAAGACAGAATTACGCACATAGCGGGTATCCGGTTCAGGCAGATCAATTCCGAAGGCTTGGCGCACCAGCGCGCGAGATTGCAGAGGCGGCATGCTGATTTGCGCTGTCTCGCGAGCATTCTCCGTGACATAGCTGGTATCCACCGGACGGATAGCCGCGTCATAGCCTAATCGCAGACAGATTTGCCATATTTGTTGCACCAGTCCAGGATTGCTCAGACTTAGCCGCAGCGCCCGGAAAATCTTGGGAGATTTGCGGTCGGTGATAGGATAGATTTTTTCGTTGTACATCCCATCCCCGCGCATTATGCCCACCAGGAATGACTCGTGAACTTTCGGTTCAGCATATTGCAGCCAAACCGGAACACGCTTGCCGTATGAATGATGTCCAAAGTGACTACGGAACCAAGCCGCCAGCACGCGGCTGTAAACGTTCAGAGTCGTCCAATGCCCGTAGCTGGATTGGACAGCGCGGGACGAGACACCAAAGATCCCCTCGACCAATCGCGCGACATCGTTCTGGTACTCGATCTCATCTCGGCTAAACGTGAAGCGAACGTAACGATCCTCTGGATCGACCGTCCCTTCTGAGATATAGTATCCGCATAACCGCGCTAACTCTGGAGTGAATTCGACAAAGCGATGCGCCCATTCAGCCTGCCGTCCCGAGTTTTGATACGAACTTGGACGGCGCACCCGAATTTCTGTTCCGGCGACTTGGACCTCCAGTTCGTCTGCATAGACTGAATCAGCCAAATCGAACCGAGGCGCAAGGTGCTGACCTTGCGGAATCCCTATTGCGACACGGTCTCCCACTTTTAATTCCCCGGCTGGCACCCATCCCAATGGCGTGAGAATTGGATGCTCCGGTGTTACTTCGAGCGTCGTGCCTATCAACTTGACTCGAATTCGCAAAAGCTCACCCTGGTAGGCGCGCTGAGATAATCGCGTAACTGGACGATAGCGACCGAGATGTGTCAAGACGCGGTCGCCAGTTTGCAGGTCGGCAATGCGCTGGATGCCCTGTTCGGTCGTGACGCGCATCGCCGCCGTGAAACACGCCGCCAGTTGACCCAGCGGCGTGCCGGCGCCCGTAAACGTCGGCGAGTTGGGGAAAAAGCGCAGGGTCGTCAGCAAGTCGTAGAAGAGTTCGCGCGTCGCCGCGGGATCGCCGCCATAGCGCGCTTCTGGCTCCGCGACCGTGCGCGCGACGCGGTCGAACATTTCTGCCGGCGTTTCGCTTGGTTTGCCGTCCAAGCCGCGGCGCAGATATCGTTTCTCTAAAACAACACGCGCATTCGGAGCAAGTTCTATCGGGTGACGCGCCCGCGCGCCAGCGCCGGGCAGTGCCATCGTCATACGCGCTATTGCGTCAACGCGCTGATCCATGAAATACGCCTCCTTGGAATTGCCGGGTGTGAGCCATGACGCCAGAGAGAGAAAAAACACGAGGACAGGCAAGCCGCTGGGGTGCGGCGCATGCCTGCCCTCAGAGGTCCACGATCAAGAAACTAGCACGAATTCGGTGCGAGGATAACTCGGACGTTGAACCAGGTGGGAGATTGCATCAAAATCATATCGCCTTCAAAGCGCCATCTTGACTTGCAGACGTTCTTCCGCTTCACGCTGCTTTCTTTCTTTGAGTCGTTGAATCTCGCTCGCCAACGAATCCAGGTCGGCAAAGCGGCGGTACACCGAAGCGAAGCGCACGTACGCCACATCGTCGAGCACGCGCAGGCGTTCCATCACCATCTGCCCGATCTTTTGCGAATCCACTTCCGACTTGCCCAACGCGTGCAATTCCATTTCGATGTCGTCCACGATGCCTTCGATGGCTTGCATGGACACGGGACGTTTGGCGCACGCCTTGACGATGCCGCCCAACAACTTTTGGCGATCCAACGCTTCACGGCGACCATCTTGCTTGATCACCATCAACCCGGTTTGAGCAATGCGTTCGTAGGTGGTGTAGCGTTTGCCGCACTTGCCGCACTGCCGGCGACGGCGGATACTTTCGGCGGACTCGCGGGTGTCAATGACCTTGTTCTCTTCGTGAGCGCAATACGGGCACTGCATCGGTGTCCTCCGTGGTTTCCAAGAGTGAGGCGCAAACAGGGTTTGGGAATATATTGCCGCATCAAGACGCAACCTCCCAAACCCCGTATATTTTGTGGTCAGTTCACGCGGAACTAAACTGCGCGTGCGCGCACAGTGTAGCATAACTCTTGGACAAACGCAAGAGGTTCACCTTAAAAAACAATCCAAGTTGCGAAATCTTAATGTGGGCGGTCAACCACCAGTCAGCAGTGTTCAGTATCCAGTTAATCAGTCACCGCTGAATGCTGAACACCGAACACTGAACACTAGACTCAGCCCCGCTTGCGCAAGAACGCCGGAATATCCAACTCTTCGCGATCAATCTGCCGCGCTTGAATTGGAAAATCAATCATCTTGCGTCCCGGCGCCGTGACGACGTTCCCGACCGCGTGGCCCGCGCCAGTCTGTCGCCGGGCTGCCTGATTAAAACCCGTCGCAATTACCGTGACCTGAAATTCGTCTTTCATCGCCGAATTGATCACCGCGCCGAAAATCAGATTGACATCTGGATCAGCCACGCGGCGGACGACTTCTGCCGCTTGATAGACATCGTTCAGGGTGAGGTCATCGCCGCCGGTCACGTTGAACAGCACGCCGCGCGCGCCGTCAATCGTCACGTCGAGCAACGGACTGCGGATCGCCTCTTCCGCCGCCGCGACCGCGCGATTCTCGCCGGACGCGCGACCGATGGACATCAACGCCGCGCCGCCGGAACCCATGATCGTTTTCACATCCGCGAAATCCAGGTTGATGAGACCCGGCACGGTGATCAACTCGCTGATGCCTTGAATCCCCTGACGCAACACATCGTCGGCGGTGCGAAACGCGGTCTGCAACGCCGCTTTCTTGTCCACGATCTCCAGCAAGCGATCGTTGGGAATGACGATCAACGTGTCCACGTGCTCTTTCAGCCGATTCAAGCCATCTTCGGCGACCGTGCGGCGCTTGGTGCCTTCAAAGGAGAAGGGCTTGGTCACGACGCCGATCGCGAGCGCGCCGGCTTCGCGCGCGATCCGCGCGATTACCGGCGCGGCGCCGGTGCCCGTCCCGCCGCCCATGCCGGCGGTAACGAACACCATGTCCGAGCCGACCAGCGCGTCGTACAATTCCTCGGACGATTCTTCCGCGGCTTTTTCGCCGATCGTCGGATCGCCGCCGGCGCCTAGTCCGCGGGTCAGTTTTTCGCCGATGCGAATTCTGTGCGCGGCGTTGGAATGAACCAGGGCTTGGCCATCGGTATTGATGGCGATGAAATTGACGCCGCGCAGACCTTGGTCAATCATTCGATTGACCGCGTTGGTGCCGCCCCCTCCAACCCCGATAACTTTGATTTCGGCGAAATTTTCGGAACCCTTGTCTTTTTCCAGATGAATCATATCCGCCTCCCGGCGCGACGAATCAGGGCTCGAATTGACGTTCTTGGTTGCAAGTGCCTGCTGTTTTACGTCTACTACAACGTCCTTGCTGCCTTTCATGGTTACCCCCATATCTAGTGGTGATTGGGGCACCTCTCTACAACATCTTGGGAGGGTGCACCTATTTTACAGTACGCTCGTCCTTCTGTCAAGCCCCAATTTACGCCTCCTCTAACCAGGCAAGAATGCCCGTTTTGCCCAGCCGATCAACCCACTCACCGCGCCCGGTTTGCGTTGAGATTCGCGCGAGGGCACACTCAGCCCCTCGACTTGTTTTTGCTTCCAGCCCCACTGCAACAACCCAACGCTAGTCGCAAACGCCGCAGACGCCACCCGGTCTGTGAATCCTTCGATATCGCGCGGCGCGCCGATCCGCACCGGCATCTGCAACACATCGCGCGCCACGGTCTTGATCCCCGCCAATTCCGCAGACCCGCCGCACAATACGACGCCGGCAGGCAGCAAATTGTCGTAACCCGAGCGCTTGACCTCGGTCAGGATCAGTTGGCAGATTTCCTCCGCGCGCGCGCCGATGATTTCGGCAATGTCACGCCGCGCGACGGTCCGCTTGCCTTCTTCGCCGAAAGCCGTCACGTCAATGTACTCGGTTTCCGGAATCTGATTCGGATCTGCGTGACCGTACTTGATTTTCATTTCCTCCGCGGCGTTGAAGGGCGTGCGCAAACCGACCGCGAGATCGTTCGTAATATGGATGCCGCCGGTCGGCAGCACGACCGTGTGCCACGCGCTTCCGTCAATGAAAATCGCGACGTCGGTCGTGCCGCCGCCAATGTCCGCCAGCACGACGCCCATCTCTTTTTCTGCCGAGGTCAAGACCGCGTCACCGGCGGCGATCGGCTCTAAAACCAGGGAAGCGATCTTCAAGCCCGCGCCTTCGACTGCCTTGACGACGTTCTGGATAGACGCCGCCGCGCCGGTGACGATGTGCGCTTCGACTTCGAGCCGAAAGCCCACCATCCCCAGTGGGTCTTTCACTCCATCTTGTCCATCCAGGATATAACCACGCGGGATCGTGTGAATGATTTCGCGGTTCTGCGGCACGGCGATCGCTTCCGCCGCTTCCATCGCGCGATCCATGTCGTCCTGAGTCACGCCGCGCCCGCCGTGAATCCCCGCGACGCCGCGCGAGTTGGTGGATTGAATGTGCGCGCCGGCAATCCCGACGTACGCCACATCCAGCGCGATCCCGGACACGCGTTCCGCCTGCTCAAGCGCTTCGGCGATCGCCTGCGCCGCCTCTTTCACGTCCGTGACCACGCCCTTGCGCAAGCCGCGCGAAGGCGCCACGCCCGCGCCCAGGATGCGCCACGTGCCCGCGTCCGTAAACTCCCCAACGAGCGCGCAGGTCTTGGTCGTTCCGATGTCCAGTGCCGCGATAGGTGTTGGCATGTCCTTCTCCAATTTTCAGAGTGACAATGACAAACGACAAACAGACTCGGCGATTTGTTCATTTGTCATTTGTCATTGATAGTACGGATCGCCCTTGCTCAAATCAATGAACTGGACGCGCACATTCCGGCTGACCAACTGCTGCACCAGGGCGCGCAGCGTTGCCACTTTGCCCGCCATCTCCTCCGCGTCGCCCAGGTAGATCCTCCAGCCGCGCTCGTCGGTGAACGTCAAGCCGCGCGCCGCCGACCACTCTAGCGAGCGGGGTCCGTCTGGATACGCCGCGCGGAATGTCCAGAACGCGGCGACGGCGTCCGGCTGCGCGCGCTGCCCGGGGATGATCGGGTTTTGATCCAGATCGCGCAGCACCGGCAACTCCGCCAGATGCGCGCGCGCGCGGAAAGCGCTCCCGGCGGCGTCCACCCAGTACATTTCCCCGCCGCGCAGCCAGGTAATCTCCGGCTTGCGCTCCTCAATGTCCACTGTCACCTGGTTGGGAATGCGCGTCGTCACGCGCGCCGATTTCACCTCGGGCAGTTTCGCCAGGGCTTGTTCCACGGCGCGCGCATCAATGAAGAAAAGATTATAGCCGACAATTCCGCTTGCCTTTTCCACCTCAGCCAGAGTTAGAGTCCGCGTGCCGGTCACTTGAAGATCGAAAACGTAGAACGTATCGGTCGCAAATGCCAGGCACAAGCCCGCGCCGACAAGCAGGGTCAGCATCAGCGCAAATATCTTGGGGCGTTGCGCGCGCCACGTCTGACCGAGCAGAGACGGCTTGGGCATCACGCCTGCGGCAGTCGTGCGCAGCCGGCGACTGGTTCGCCGCGCGGCGGAGCGTCTGGTTATTCTGCGCTGAGATGAGTAGGTCATGTCACGGTTCGTACGTCGTCTTGGATTTGCGTTTGTCCGCGTGCCGTTCCAGCGCCAACTGAATCAGGCGATCAATCAACGCGGCATACGATAGTCCGCTCTGCTCCCACATCTTTGGGTACATCGAAACCGCGGTAAAGCCGGGAATCGTATTGATCTCGTTCAGGATCAGTTTGTTCGTCGCGCGTTCGAGAAAAAAATCCACGCGCGCCAAGCCGCTGCCGTCAATCGCTTTGAACGCGCGGATCGCCATCTCCTGGACCGCGCGCGTCGTCTCCGGCGACAGGTCCGCCGGCACGATGAGTTCCGTCCCGGCTTCGTCGGCGTATTTCGCCGCATAGTCATAGAACTCGCGCTTGGGCAACACCTCGCCCGGGGTCGCGGCGATCGGCTCGTCGTTGCCCAGGACACTGCACTCGATCTCGCGCGCGTTCTCCGCAGCGCGCTCGGCGATCAACTTGCGATCGTACTGCGCGGCGGTTGCGAGCGCTTGCGCGAGTTCGTCCCAGTTGTGCGCCTTGGTCACGCCGACGCTCGAGCCCAGGTTCGCCGGCTTGACAAAGCAGGGGTAACCAAACGCGCTCTCGATGCGATGGATCGTCGCTTCCGGCTGCGCGTCCCAGTCGCGGCGGAGGATCACCATCCAGTCCATCACCGGCAAATTGTTCGCGCGAAAGATGGCTTTCATCAGCGCCTTGTCCATTCCCACCGCGCTGGCAGCCACCCCCGCGCCCACGTACGCCACGTCGGCAAGTTCCAACAGTCCCTGAATCGTTCCATCTTCGCCAAAGGGGCCGTGCACCAGCGGAAACGCGACGTCGAGCGCGGCTAACGGCGACGCGCTGACCGTTCCATTCGACGCCCTGGGCACCAACTCGGCGCTGTTCAGCGTTTTCTCGTTTGGTTTTGGCGCCGCCGGTTCGATCGGCGCGAGCAATGGCGTCGGGCTTGCCGCCGCGAGTTGTTTGAGCGCGTTGTCGCCGGCAAGCCACCGTCCCTGCTTGGTGATGCCGATGAGCACAATTTCGTACTTGTCTTGGTCCAGCGCGCGCGCGACGGATTGCGCCGAAGCCAACGAAACCTCGTGCTCGCCTGACTTGCCGCCGAAAATAAGCCCTACCCGAATTTTGTGCGTCACAGTAATCTTGCTCTGGAGGCTGGAGATTAGAGATTGGATTCGATCATCCAACTTCTNNCCGCACGCGTGCGCGCACGATCTCGATCAAGCGCAGCACGTCGTTTGCCGTCGCGCCGCCGCGGTTCACAAAGAAATTCGCGTGCACCGGCGACACCTCCACGTTGCCGACGCGTGCGCCTTTCAGCCCTGCCTGCTCAATCAATCGTCCCGCATAGTCGCCGGGCGGATTCTTGAACATCGAACCTACGCTCGGCTCGGTCGGTTGGGTGCGGCGGCGCTGTTCGGTATAGTCGTTCATCCGCGCGATGCACGTCGGCGGGTCGTCGCGTTTCAGTTCGAAAATCGCGCTCAGAACGATTTCGCCGCGCGCGCGCTTGAATCGGCTGGCGCGATAATCGAACGCCAATTCTGTCTTGGGTAACTCACGCGTCGCGCCCTGTGCGTCGAGAATCAAAACCGAGAGCAGGTTGTCCGCGATACAGCCGCTGTGCGCGCCGGCATTTCCGACGATTGCGCCGCCGATCGTCCCCGGCACGCCGATCGCCCATTCCAAGCCCGACCAACCCTGCCGCGCCAGGCGGTTCGCGATCCCCGGCAGAGACGCGCCGCTTTCGACATGCAGGTTCGCGCGACCAGGTTGGGTGAGGTCTAGCCAGAACTGATCGCAGTGGTTCTCGATCACCAAGCCGCGCATACCGCCGTCGCGCACGAGTAGATTCGAGCCGTTGCCTAGAATGAAAACCGGCGCATCATGCTGCCGCGCCAATCGCACACATTCGACCAGGTCGGCAAGAGACTGAACTTCTACCATCAAATCGGCAGAGCCCCCGATCCGAAACGTCGTGCGCGGCGCCAGTGGCTCGTTGACCCTAACGCGTTCGCCGAGCGCGGCGCGCAAACTGGCGAGGTTCGGCGCCACGTCTACTCTTCACTCGGTCGGCTCGGGCGACCACCGCCGCCCCTGATTCCACCGCCGCCCATTCCCCCACCGCCCGCGCGCACCGGCGCTCTGAAGGCTGGTCCCTCCGGCGTGCCCAGGCGATACAGCGCCAGGAACATGCCGATCAGCCCCCACAGCATGGCAAACGGTAGATTCGACGGAAGCGTCAGCCCCTCGCCAAATTTCCACAAGGCGTCAACCGCATAACTCATCGCGAACGCCGTCTGGGCTGGGAAGAGGAACAGCGACACCAAACCCGCTTCGATCAGCGCGCGCCAGAACGCGCGCTTGCTGCGCACGCCCTCGCCGGAAAAACACATGGTCAGCAACAAAAGCAACATGATGACGAACGTCGTCACCGGATTGTCAATGAACGCGCGGAAACTATCCAGGAGCGGCAGCGAGGTCAGCGCGATGATGTGCTCTTCGATCTGCAAGATGGTGTAAATCACGAACAACGCCACAAAATCGTCAAACCACACCGGCGATTTGAGCGCAAGGTAATAGAAGCGGAATGCTAATCCCAGCAGCAACAAGCCAAAGACCACCGCCAGTGCCCAGCCCGGGATGCTGTACGAGCCGACCGTCACAATCGGCTGGTTCGGATTGAACTTGACCGTCTCCCGAATATACTTGGTTACGCCTTCGATCCACATGTTCAAGCCGGGCAGTGTGTTGAAAGGAATCCTTTCTGGAGAGAACATTCCCGGTGTCTTGAGAAATTCCGCCAGTTGCTTCACCCAGTCTTTGATGAAGACGGTTGCGGTCAACACACCCCACCAGTAAATGAGACTGCGAAAACTGAATACTTCTGCCATCGCTTATTCTCCTCGTTGCCGCGCCACTCTCGCGCCGACCCGGTTCACGTCGCCCGCGCCCAGCGTGATGAGAACATCGCCCGATTGCAGGTGGGTCGCCAGGAATTCGAAACACGCCTCCAGGGCGCCGATAAAGCGCGCGTCTCGATGCGTCATCTTTCCGACGATCTGCGCGCCGCTAATTTCCCGACTAGCGCGTTCGCGCGCCGCATAAATTTCTGTGACGATGACGTGATCCGCATCCGCAAACGCGTTCGCGAAATCGTCGAGCAACGCGGCGGTGCGTGAAAACGTGTGCGGCTGAAAGACCGCCCAAATCGTTCGACCCGGGTAGCCGGTTCGCGCCGCCGCCAACGTCGCGCGAATCTCCGTCGGGTGATGCGCGTAATCGTCAACGATCGCGACGCCGCCGAATTCGCCTTTCACCTCGAATCGGCGCGCCGCGCCGCGAAAGCGCTTCAGCGTCGCGCGCGCGATCTCGAAATTTACGCCAACACGCTCTGCCACGACGAGCGCGGCGAGCGCGTTCAAAACATTGTGCCGACCCGGAATTTGCAACCCAAAATCGCCGACGCGCGCGCCGCCGCGCCAAACGACGAAATCGTTTCCGCCGCGCGCGTTGGGTGTGACGTGGCTTGCCCGCCAATCGTTCGCCGCGTCGAAACCATACCGCACTGCCAGAGTGCCTGCGAGTTCCTTCAGTTCCCTCTGCACGCGCGCCGCATCCCCGCACCCAATCACGACCCCATCGCGCGGGACGAGCGCCATGAACTCGCGGAACGCATTCGCCACATCGTCCACGTCGCGGTAAATGTCCGGGTGGTCCATCTCGATGCTCGTGACGACCGCGATCTTTGGTCGCAGTCCCAGAAACGCGCGGTCGTATTCGTCCGCTTCGATTACGAAATGCTCGCCGTTACCCGCGCGCGCGTTGCCTGCCAATTCCGGGATGACGCCGCCGACGATCGCGGTTGGGTCGAGTCCCGCATCCGCGAGAATCGTCGCGATCAATCCGGTCGTCGTCGTCTTGCCGTGCGTCCCCGCGACGGCGATGGTTGTTTTCCCCGCCGTGAGTTCGGGGAAGAAATCATAGCGTTTGGCTATACGAATCCCACGCCGCCGCGCTTCGACTACCTCTGGATTATCCGCGGGCGCAGCGGACGTGACCAAAACCAGGTCAACCTCGCCGACGTTTTCCGCGCGGTGTCCAATGGAAATTCTCGCGCCGAGTCGCGCGAGTGCGTCCGTCAGCGGCGACGCGCTTTGATCCGAGCCGGAAACCTGGACGCCGCGCGCGAGCAACACCCGCGCGATCGCCGACAGCCCGATGCCGCCGATGCCGATGAGATGGATGCGAGTTATAGACATTTATTTCCAATGACGAACACGCTTGCTTTCGATGGATGAGGGATGAGGGATGAAGGATGAAAAGAACCCAAGAGGTATTATCCTCATCCCGCGAAGCGTGCCTTCATCCTTGAAATGTCTTCCAACAACTCTGCGATGTTTGCCGCCGCATTCGGCTGCGCCAGTGCGCGCATCGCCGCGCCCATCTTTGCGATTGTTCCCGGCGCAGCGAACAGTTTCTCCAACGTCGGCAACAAATCGGCGCGCAACGCGGCATCGTCCACCTTGATCGCCGCGCCGCGTTCGACCAGGAAATTCGCATTGCGTTCCTGGTGCAGCCCCGCGTATGGACCCGGCACAAGAATCGCCGGCAGCCCCAGCGCGGGAAATTCGCCCAGCGTCGCCGCGCCGGCGCGCGCGATCACGACATCGGCGGCGGCGAGCGCGTGCGGTAGATCATCGTCCAGGTAACCAAAGACGCGCACGCGCGCGCGTAGATCGTCCGGCAAGCGCGCGACCTCTGCGTTCGCCCACGCCTCGTCATTTCGCCCGGTGAGATGAACAACCTGGGCAAGCCGCGTCAACTCGAGTAGGTTGGCAATCGCGGCTTGATTGATGTGATGCGCGCCGGAACTGCCGCCAAAAATCGCCGCCGTCCGCGCGTTCGGATCGAGCCCCAACTGGGCGCGCGCGCGCGCTTTATCGGTTTGGAAAAATTCGGCGCGCACCGGGTAGCCGGTCGTTACGGCTTTGCCGCGCGGAAAGTGCCGCTCCACCTCCGGAAACGAGACCGCGACACGCGTCGCCCAACGCGCGGTCGCGCGGATCGCCCAGCCCGGTTCAAGATCGGGCAGATAGATCACACTCGGAATCTTCTCCGCCGCGCCCGCCCAAATGACCGGCGCGCTGACGTACCCGCCGGTCACAAAAATCGCGGTCGGCTTGAAATCGCGAATTAACACGCGCACGCGACCGATGCTGCGAGCCATGCGCCCCAGACTGCGCGCGACGATCCATGGCGCCATCCCGCGCACTTGGCCGGTCTCGATTGCCTCGAAAGGAATCAGCGCGCGCTGCGCCAATCGCTCTTCGACGCCGTCTGCGCGCCCGATGTAAAGGAAACTAGCGGCTGCGCGCTCGGGTGCTGCGGCTGCTCGGCTCCGCATCGCGGCGGCGACCGTTAGCGCGGGGTACACGTGTCCCCCTGTCCCGCCACCCGAAATTAAAAGTCGCATTATCTTCCTTGGCTGCGCTTGCGCTGCGCGAGATGTTGAGCAACACACCCACTGCCGCGAGCGCGGCGATCAACGCGGATCCGCCGAACGAAATGAACGGCAGCGGCACGCCGGTAAATGGAATCGTCGCCGTCACGACCGCGATGTTGACGAACGCCTGGAAGATGAGCCAGAAGGTCAAGCCGGCGGCAAGTACTTGGCCGAACGGATCGGTCGCGCGCGCGGCGATGCGAAAACCGCGATAGACCAGGAAGAGGTACAGCGCGAGCACGATCCAGGTTCCGACCAAGCCCATTTCTTCGCCGAGGAGCGCAAAGATGCTGTCGGTGTGCGGCGCGGGCACGTAGCCGAACTTGGCGTAACCCGATCCGATGCCGCGTCCGAGCAAGCCGCCCGACCCCAGCGCGATCAGCGTCTCGGCAATTTGATAACCTTCGCTGCCCGCCAGCGCAAAGGGGTCTTGCAGGAAAACCGTGAATCGCTCCAGAGCATGCGGCATGTTGAAAATCACGATCCCGGTGGAGACGCCGCCGACGATCAGCAGCAACGCGAACTGGACCGCATCCGCGCCCGCGATAAAGAACATCGCCAGCGCGCACAAGCCGATGATGATCGCGGTGCTGAGGTTCGGCTGCAACATGACCAAGCCGGCGATCGCGCCGACGATGATGCCGAACGGCAGCAACCCGTACGTGACGTTCCGCAGTTTCTCGCCCTTGGACGACAGCCAGCGCGCCATGTAGACGATCATCGCGAACTTGGCGAACTCGGACGGCTGGATCGAGCCGTCGAGCAGCCAGCGGCGCGCGCCGTTGATCGGCGTCGTAAAGAGCAGCGCGATCAGCGCGCAGACTGCAATCACCATCAGCAAAATCGCCGCTCTGCCCCAGACGTGATAATCAATCCGCGCCAGCGCGAACAGAATGATCAGTCCGACGAGCGCATACCCGGCTTGCTTGATAAAATCGGATTGCGGCGACGGCAATTGCCCGACGTTCGGCGCAAACGTCACGCTCCATACCATGATCAAACCGATGATGAGCAACCCGGCGACGATGCCGAGCAGTACGTAATCCACGCGCAAGGCACCCGCCCAGTCTAAGCGTTGTTCTGTTTGTGCAGCCATAGGTCCTCTTTCTGGTGGGTCAGGGATTGAATCTGTTATCGGTTATCAGAGATTGGTTATCAGTGTTCAGCCATCAGACTTGCTCTATCACTGGCAACTGATGACACACCGATTTCCCGCAAGCGCCTGGGATTGGCAAGTATTCGCCGAGTGGGATTCGTGGCTTAGCCGGTTTCGGAGTCAGAATAACCGCCTGAAGGCTTGAATCCGGCAATGAATTCTTGCCAATTTGACGACGCCGAAAGGCCCCCAGGGAAATCCGTGTGACAGATGACCGATAACTAACAACCGGTAACCGATAACCGATCTACAATCTCCTTGAACTGCTCTCCCCGCTCAAACTCATTCGCGAACATGCCGAAACTTGCGCAGCCGGGCGAAAGCAAAACCACTTCGCCCTCACGCGCCATGGCGCGCGCGCGTTCGACCGCTGCCGACAAACCATCAAACCTTCCAACCAATAAACTCCTCCCACCCGCCGCTTGAATCGCGCTGGCTAACTTGTCCGTCGCGCTTCCTTCGAGCAGAAGCACCGCGCGCACTTGTGATGCGATGACGCGCGCCATNNGGCAGCCGCCGGCGTGGTCGCGGTCGTGTCGTTGACGTACCGCACGCCGCCGATCTCGCGCGCCAACTCTTGGCGATGCTCGACGCCGCGAAATTCAGCCAACGCGCCGGTGATTTGCTCCGGCGTCGCGCCCCAGACAGATGCCAGCGCAATCGCCGTCAACGCGTTAGCGACATTGTGCTGCCCGGCAACGCGCAGGTCGTTCACCTTCATGATCTCGCGCCGCGGGCCGCCCCAGCGCCACACGAGCGCGTCGCCGTCGCGAAACGCGCCTTCGTTCAGCGCGCGCTGGCTGCTCGTCCACACCACCTTGCCCAGCGCGCGCGGCGCGAAATGCGTGAGCAGTTTGTTGTCAAAGTTCAAGGCGATGAAATCGCCGGGCTGTTGGTAACGCAAGATGACGGCTTTGGCGTCCGCGTAATCGTCGAGGTCGCGGTAACGGTTTAGGTGATCGGGCGAGATGTTCGTGATCGCCGCGAGGTGCGGGCTGATTTCATGCGACGGGAACGCTTCGAGTTGCCACGACGACAGTTCTAGCACGATCGGTGTGTCCGCGTCAATGCGCTCTAGGAGTTCCAGCGCGGAAATTCGCAGATTGCCGGCGACCACCGTTTTTGGATTTGCGCGCTGCAAGATCGCGCCAGTCATCAGCGTCGTCGTCGTCTTGCCTTTGGTGCCGGTAATGCCGACGACCTGCTGCATTCCGCGCGGCAACCGTTCAACGAACAATCCCATTTCCATTTCCACAGGAATACCATGTGCACGCGCAAATGCCAGCCATTTCGATTCGCGTGGCACCGCCGGGTTGCGGACGACGAGATCGGCGTTGAGAAAAGCCTGCTCGCGGTGTTCGCCCAGGACAAATTCAATTGGTAATCCGCGCAGCGCGTCGAGCGACGATTGCAGCTGTTCGGCGGTTTTCAGATCGGTGACGGTCACGCGCGCGCCTTGCTTTACCAGCCACTTGGCGACGCCGATGCCGCCGCCGTGAACGCCGAGTCCGAAAACGAGAACGCGCTTGTTGGACAAGTCAATCATCGCGAGAGTTGTTCAGCCCAGGTTCGGTGAAACACCGCCGTTGGCGGTCGCGGTTGCATCACCGCAGTACCAAATACCCACCCGCAATCAACAAGACGACCGCGCCGACGCGCCCAAGGTCTATCGGACGAATCGTCGCGCCAAACAAACCGAAATGGTCAATGATAATTCCCATCGTCAATTGCCCGATGATGATCAGCGCCATCGCCGCCGTTGCGCCGAGGCGCGGCAGCGTGTGGCTCAGCGTGAGGTAAAGCGCGACGCCAAACGCGCCCGAGCCGAGCATATACCAGGACAGTCCGCGCCAGTTTTGAATCTGTTCGCCGCCGCGCGCGAGCAACAACATTCCCGACAACACCGCGCCGCTCAAATGCACGATGAAACTGCCCGCCGCCCCGCCGACGCGCTGACTCATCGTACCGACAACCTGCGACTGTGTTCCAACGGCAAGTCCGCCTATGATGCCAATCGCGATCGTCATAATCATTTCAACCATGGCGAATCCATCAACAAGTGACTCAAACAGAGATCACGTTTTACGCTTTACGTTTCACGTTTTACGTTTTACGTTTTAGAGCAACGCCAGCGCAATCCCCAACATCCCTGCCAGCAACCCCGCCAGCCAAAACCGCTGCACCACCTGCGTCTCCGACCAGCCGAGCAATTCAAAATGCAAATGCAGCGGCGCCATCTTGAAAAAGCGCTTGCCGCCTGTCAACTTGAAATAGCCAACCTGCATGACGACCGACAGTGTCTCCGCGACGAACACCAAGCCGATGATCGGGAGCAAGAGCCACTGCCCGGTCATCAGCGCGACGACCGCCAGCGTCGCGCCAAGCGCGAGCGATCCCGTGTCGCCCATGAAAAGTTCGGCGGGGTGCGCGTTGAACCACAGGAACGCCAGCAGCGCTCCGACAACCGTGAAGCAGAAAAGCACGAGATACGGTTGCCCTTGCAGATACGCAATCACGCCGTAGCACGCGAACGCGATCGTCGCCGTCCACCCGGCGAGACTGTCCAAGCCATCGGTCAAGTTCACCGCGTTCGATTCGCTGACGATGATGAACGCGGCGATCGGGATGTACAGCAGACCGATGTCTATTTTGACGGGAATCGTCGGAATCGCCACGCTGCGCAAATCGAGAACGAAATGCAACGCCGCGGCGAAGATGAATGCGAGAAGACTTTCCCAGATGATCTTGTACCGCCCGAGCATGCCCGTGCCCTTGCGTTTGCCGCGAATGCCCGAGAGATCGTCCAGCGCGCCGAGGATGCCGAACGTGAGCAGCGTGCCCATCGGCACGAGGATCGAGCGACCGATCAGGGTGTTGCCCATCAGCGCCGCCAGGTTCAAACCGATCGTGATGATGAGCACGGGACCGATGACCATGATCCCGCCCATCGTCGGCGTGCCGGTCTTGACTCGATGCTTGGTCGGCTCTTCGATGCGAATCTGTTTGCCCAGACTGTACGCCTTGAGCAAGCGAATCAGCGGCGCGCCCCAGACGACGGCGAGGAAAAATGAAATTGTCCCGAGCGTCAGGGGCCACGCCATCCATTCGTCTCCGCCGCGCCGTTTTCAGTCGAACGCGTGAGTGGGCTGACGATCTCCTCCATCTTTGCGCCGCGCGAACCCTTGACCAGAATCATGTCGCCGGCGCGCGTCACCTGCCGCAAGATCTCCACCGCGCGCGCGTTGCTATCCGCAAAAAAGATCTTGTCCTCCGCCAACCCGGCGTCGCGCGCCGCGACGCCGATCCATTTGCCGCGCCCGCCGACGACAATCAATAGGTCCACGACCTGCGCCGCGCGCCCGCCGACGACCTGGTGACCCTGCAACTCCATTTCGCCCAGTTCGAGCATATCGCCCAACACCGCGATCTTGCGCCCGCTCAAGTCGGCGAGCAGGTTCAGCGCGGCAAGCGATGACGCCGGGCTGGCGTTGTAGGTATCGTCGAGAATCGTCGCGCCATTTTCAGCCGGCGCCGCGATCAGCCGCAGTTGCGCGGAAACATCCTGCAAGCCGCGCAGGATTTCATCCCAGGACAAACCTTCTGCCAAGCCGACCGCCGTCGCCGCGAGCGCGGTGTGCACGCTGTGGCGACCGAGCAGCGGCACGCGCACGTGCAAATGCTCCGCGCCGCGATGCAAAACGAACGCGATGCCCTCCAGCCCAAAACTTTCGATCTCGTCCGCCCACACGTCGCCGCGCGGTTCCAAGCCGTAGCGCAATACGCGCGCGCGCGACCGGTCTTGCATCGCCAGCACGCGCGGATCGTCGCCGTTGAGAATCGCGACGCCGTCCGCCGGCAGCGCCTCCACCAATTCCACTTTCGCCTGCGCGATGCGTTCCAGCGTGCCGAGCCGTTCCAGGTGAACCGGACCTACATTCGTGACGACGCCGATGCGCGGCTGCGCGATTTCGCACAGCGTCCGGATTTCGCCGAGCGCGTACATGCCCATTTCAAGCACCGCGCGCTGATGCGCGGCGTTCAAGCCCAGCACCGTGAGCGGCAGTCCGATTTCGTTGTTCAGGTTCCCTTCGCTTTTCAGCGTGTCAAAGCGCTGGCGCAAAACGGAGGCGATCAACTCTTTGGTCGAACTCTTGCCCACGCTCCCCGTCACGCCGACGACCTGGCATTTGAACTTGCGCCGCCAGAACGCGGCGAGTTGTTGAAGCGCGCGCAAACTCGACGGCACCACGAATACGGCTGGCACGAGAGCCGAGGGGCTAGGTTGCAACCCGGCGACACTTGGTCGGTTGGAATCAATCAAGCGCACATTCGGACCTAACCCCTCGGCGCGCGCTTGTGCAAGAATTGCCGTCGCGCCGCGCGCGAGCGCATCGGCAATGAACGCGTGCCCGTCGCGCGCCTCGCCTTTCAGCGCGACGAAGAGCGAGCCCGCCTGCGCCTGCCGCGAGTCAATCACGACTTGCGGAATCGCAATGCGTTCCGCGCCGGCAGGACGCGTCTGGGTAAATGCCTCAAAAAGATCGGCGAGAGTCAACATGTCTGCGACCAAAGACGAACGGCTATTTGCTTGCCAGGCGGATCGCATCCGGCGGCAAGCCGGCTTGCATCACCAATTGCTTGGCGACCGCGGCGAACACTGGCGAGGCGACCTGCGAGCCCCACTCGGAAGTCTGCGGCTTGTCCAACTTGACCAGGATCACAAAGCGCGGATCGTCGGCGGGCAAATAACCGACGAACGAGGCGATCGTCCAGCGCGGGTCGAGGACGCCGGCGATGGGAATTTGCGCGGTGCCGGTCTTGCCCGCGATGCCATAGCCCGGCACAATGGCTTTGTTCGACGATTCGCCGACGATCGCATCCGCCAGAAGCCTGCTCAGCGTTCGCGCGGTCTCCGGCTGGATGACCTGGCGCACGACGACCGGCGTCGTTTCGATCGGCCGCGGCACGTTCGCCGGTTGGACGGACTGGACGATGTACGGACGCATCAACTTGCCCTGGTTCGCCACCGCCGCGACCGCCGCGACGATTTGCATCGGCGTCGTCGCGATGCCTTGCCCGAACGCGTTGGTGCCCAAGTCAATCTCGCGCCAACGTCCGTCGCCGACCTGTTTCACTTCGCCCGCGACTTCGCCCGCCAGTTCGACGTGCGTCAGCGCGCCAAAGCCGAACTTGACGATGTACTGATAGAACCGCTCCGCGCCAAGACTCACCGCGATCTTGACCGCTTCGACGTTCAACGATTGCCGCAGCACGTCGGTCAAGCACACGCGCCCCGGCGCGATGTCGTCGTGATTCTTGATCGTGCGCCCACCGATGTAGATCGAGCCGTGATCGTCATAGCAGGACGCGGGCGTGATGATGCCGGCGTCCAGCCCCGCGGCGACCGTAATGATCTTGAACACCGAGCCCGGCTCGTACTGCGAATTCACGGTTTGATTCGCGTAACGGCCCTGGTTCGCCGGGTCGAAAAACCGGTTCAAATCCGCCGTGGGCCAAACCGCGAGCGCGAGGATCGCGCCCGTCTTGGGATCCATCAAGATAATGCTGCCGCTCTCCGCGCCGGATGCTCTGATCGCGCTGAACAATTCCTGCTCGACAATGCGCTGCATCCCGCTGTTGATCGTCAACGTGATCGTCGCGCCATCCGTCGCGGGCACCACCTTCGTTGGGAGATCGAATGGAATCGGATCGTTGAGCGCGTTGCTCGAACGGTGAATCGTCCCGTCGGTGCCGCGCAACTCGGCATCCTTGAACTGTTCGACGCCATACGCCGCGTGCCGTTCTACATTCACGATGCCGACGTTGGGCGCGGCGAACATTCCGTTCGGATACACGCGAACTGGCTTGGGCTCGATCTCCAAGTTCAGCAACTTGCGGCGATTGCGGTAATCTATCACGCCTTCGGCGACGGACTGTTGCAAATCGCGCGCGAGCACCACCGAAGGCACATTCGATTTCAGTTTCGCCAGAATGACGTCGCGCGGCTGACCGATCAGTGGCGCCAGGTCTGCCGCGAGTTTGTCCGGCTCGCGCACGCTTTTAGGCGCGATGCTGAGCGTGTAAAGAAAAATGTCTTTGGCAAGCAGGACGCGGTCGCTGGTCCAGATGTCGCCGCGCCGCGCGAGGAGCGGCGCGCCGGACTCGCGCTGCGCGTCCGCCTTGTGGCTCAGTTCGTCCCAACGGATGATCTGCCAATAGAACAGGCGCACCGCCAGCACCAAGCCGACCGCGACGAGGATAACCAGCGCCGCGCGCATCCGCAGCGGCGCACGCGACAAAGTTGGCGCAGACATCGAGCCCCCTATGGATTGGTCATCGCTTGGACCGTTGGCGCGCTGGGCGCCAGCCCAAGACGCGCCAGCAACTCGTTCCACAGCGCGGCGATGAAGGAATCCGCGGACGGCGCGGGAGTCAGCGGAGGATTCGACGCTGGCGCGGCTTTGGGCGTCGCCGGATAATTCTTGACCGTGACAAAGACCGTTTGCGCAAGCGTCGGCGGGTGCAGTCCCAACGCGCGCGCGCGCGCGGCGATCTTGTCGGGCGCAGCCAGCGTCGCAATCTCATATTCCAACTGGGTGTTTTCGCGCTGGAGGCGCTCCAGTTGCTCTTGCAGGTCCTGCGCGCGTTGGCCCGTGAGCGTCGCCTGGCTGCTCTGCCCCAGGTAGATCAGACCCACCAGCGCGAGCAAACCCAATAGCAGCGCCAGCGCGCGCACGATGCTGAAAGAAAATGGATTGGCAAATTCGCGGTGCATGACTTGCGTTGTCATCGAGTTCATCCTCTACAAACGCTCGGCGATCCGCAGTTTCGCGCTGCGGCTGCGCGGATTCGCGACACTCTCGGCGCGACTCGGACGCAGCGGGCGCTTGGTCAGCGCACGCAGACGCGGCGTCGTTTTGAAAAAGCGCTTGATCCGGCGATCCTCAAGCGAATGAAAAGCGATGATCGCGACGCGCCCGCCCGGCGCGAGCGTTTCGACGATCTGGGGCAGGACGCGATCCAAAACTTCTAGTTCTCGATTGACGGCGATGCGCAGGCCTTGGAATGTCCGCGTCGCAGGATGGATTCTGCCGCGCCGCCCGACCGCGCGCTCGATCACTTGCGCCAGTTGCGCCGCGGTCGCGATGGGTCGCGCGTTGACGATGGCGCGGGCAATCCGGCGTGAAGCGCGTTCCTCGCCGTACTCGAAAATCAGATCCGCCAGTTCGGCTTCGGCGAGTGTGTTGACCAAGTCCGCGGCGGTCGTCGCATCGTCGGGGTTGAAACGCATGTCGAGCGCGCCGTCGCTGGCGAACGAAAAACCGCGCGCGGCGTCGGCGAGCTGCATTGACGATAATCCAAGATCGAGTACAATACCATCCGCCGGCAAGAAGCCATTTGCCGCCGCGACCTCGCGCAGGCGTTCAAAGTTCGCGTGGACCAGCCGCGCGCGTTCGCCGTAACGCGCCAGGTTTTGCGCCGCCAGCGCGAGCGCCGCCGGATCGGCGTCGAGACCAAGCAGGCGTCCAGCCGGCGCGGAGGCGTCGAGAATGCCCGCCGCGTGTCCGCCGGCGCCGACGGTCGCATCAACATAGCGTCCGCCTGCGCGCGGCGCGAGCGCTTGGATCACTGATTGGAAAAGAACCGGCACGTGCGCCGTGGGCTGTGTCATTTTTCCGTGGCGGTCATTTGCAGCATCATCTGCCCCATCTTTTGCGATACCGCCGCCGCGTTCGACTCGACCTGATCGTTGATCGCCTTGTACTTGTCCGGGCTCCAGACTTCGATTCGACTCATCAGGCCGACGACGACGACGTTGCCATTCAGACTGGCATATTCGCGCAGACGTTGCGGAATCAAGATGCGACCCTGACCATCCACTTCGACCGGCTCGGCGGCGCCGCCGATGTAGCGCGCCCACGCGCGCGCTTCGGGCAGCAACATACCCTGGCGGTCAGTCTCTTTGGCGATCTCTTCGAATTTGGTTTGCGGGAAAATGAAAAGACAACCCTCCAAGCCGCGTGTGACGACGACGTTAGACGACAGTTCCGCTCGCCACTTGGAGGGCATGGTCAACCTACCCTTGCTGTCAATGGTGTGCTCGTGCGATCCTAAGAACACTTGTTCAATTCTCCCACTTGGAAACCAGAACGGGCGTTCGGATAGCCCATTCATCCCACTTTACCCCATTTTGACCCACAATACTGCTCGCATTATCCCACAATCGGCGCGTGGTGTCAAGGGGGATTCCACTTTCTGGACGCAACTTTTAAGGTGGGAGCACGGCTTTGCCCTGTGCGCGAGCGTCGCGGGGACGAGTGGGAGAGGCGTATGGGCTGGTCGCAACCGTAGCACGGGCAGTAGCATCCAGCCAAGATCCCACAACCCGTAGAGCCGCATCGGTTTGCTCGAACGCCATTCTTGAGTAGAATAGAGACGGTGATAACAGTGAACCTCGTCGCCACGCTTTGGCGCCTCCAATCGCTCGATCAGGAAATAGACGACAAAACCAAACGCGCGCGTCAGGTGGACGATGCTCTGGCGGGCGATCCGGTCGTCGCCATCGCGCGTGCGGCGTTCGACGAGGAACAGAAACGACTCGCCGCCTTGCGCGCTGCCCTGCACGACCGCGAACTCGAAGCCAAGGGGCTGGCTTCAAAAATCAAGGAACTGAACGATCGGCTGTACAGCGGGCGCGTTTCAAACCCGAAGGAGTTGGACGGGCTGGACAAAGACCTCCAGATGCACAAACGGCAACTTGGCGCGCTCGACGACAAGTTGCTGGAATTGATGGACGCGGTGGATCAGGCGGAAGCGCGCATCAATGACAAGACGAACGCGCTTGAGCAGGTCGAAGGCAAACGCGCCAGCGATCTCGACCGCCTGGCGCGTGAACGGGAGGCACTCGCCGCGCGCTTGGCGCAACTCCGCGCCGACCGCGCGCAAACGCGCGCGGCGCTCGATCAGGAAACGCTCCGGACGTACGACAAGTTGCGCGAGACCAAAGCCGGGCGCGCGGCGGCGCAACTGCGCCGCGATGCGTGCGGCGCGTGCGGCGTCAGCGTGCCGACCGGCTTGGCGAATCGCGTTCACACCGGCGACGAAATGGTTCTGTGCCCCAGTTGCGGAAGGATCCTCGCGGCGTAAGGACACGGAATTTTCTCATCCGCGAATTACGCGAATGAAGAACTGGCGAGATTCGCGTTGTGCGCGGATAATTCACGCAATGACGATCACCCTGTACACCGACGGCGCGGCGCGCGGCAATCCGGGTCCCGCTGCCATCGGCAATGGGAGGTAGGTATTCCACATGCGCTTGCTTGCACTTGTCTTGCTCATCACCGCGCCGATGCGGATTTACAAAAACACCACGCTCCCGCCGAACGGCGAATACCATCAGCCCGTCGTCATCATGGCGGACAATGTAACGCTCGACTGCAATGGTTCGACATTCATCGGCGATGGCACCGGC